>CBFGNE010000067.1:0-10133 GCA_965649995.1 uncultured Mucilaginibacter sp. | reverse complement strand
AGCGGTATCGCCCTCAGCCTAATCATCACCGACCTTACGGTACTTAAAGCTACCGAACAGGAGTTAAAACTACGCAATGACCAGTTAGAGGAGGCGCGCACGGCAACCGAAATATTGAATGAATCGTTGGAGGCTACCGTTAAAGAACGCACCCACGACCTCACCATAAGCCGCGAGCACTTTAAATTGCTCACCAATAATATAGTGCAAATGACCTGGACCAACCTGCCCGACGGTAATGTAACATCGTACAACCAATGTTGGTACGATTATACGGGGCTGGACTTTGATACGACAGGTGGTTTTGGCTGGCAGGAGGTGGTACACCCCGACGACCTTGCAGAAACTGCCGAAAAATATACCGCATCGTTACAATCGGGCGAGATGTTTGAGGTGGAGAACCGCTACCGCCGGCACGATGGTGTTTACCGCTGGCACTTAAACCGTTCGCGGCCATTAAGAGATGATGAGGGCAAGATCATATTTTGGGTAGGTACTGCTACCGATATTGAAGACCAAAAGCGGGAGATGGAGCGTAAAGATGAGTTTATAGGTATTGCAAGCCATGAGTTAAAAACGCCGCTAACAAGCCTTAAAGGGTATCTGCAGCTCATGTCGGCCTATAACAAGGAAGAACTGCCGGCTGCTATCAAAAACTATATAGCCAAAGCAGGCGGATCGTTAAACAAATTGCAATCGCTTATAAACGACCTGTTGGATGTGAGCAAGATAAAGGCCGGCGGGTTGGAGTACGCTGTGGCCGAGGTAACCACCGATGACCTTGTGGGCCAGTGCATGGAAAATGCCGTACATATGTACCCCCTTTATTCGTTTGCGAACCATGCTGAAAAGAATTATAAGGTACATGGCAACCAGGAACGGTTAGAACAAGTTTTAATGAACCTGGTAAACAATGCCGTTAAATACTCGTACATCAACAAATCGGTAACTATCACTACCGCGCAACACGGCGAATACGTGCGTATATCTGTTACCGACCAGGGCATAGGGCTCTCTGCCGACCAAAAAAGCAAAATATTTGAGCGCTTTTACCGTGTAGAAGATAAAATGAACATGACCAGCGGCCTGGGCATGGGGCTTTATATCTCTCACGAGATAGTCCAAAACCACCATGGCCGCATTGGCGTAGATAGCGAGCCGGGCAAGGGCTCTACCTTTTATTTTGAGTTGCCGCTGATAGAAGAGTAATAGCTTCAATTTAATATCGAACACCGAATGCCCAATAACGAATGATGAAGTGGAAAAACTTCGGAGTTTGATATTCAAAATTCATTATTCGATATTCCGCCCTCCGCCCTTGTGACCAACAACCTTCCGCATTGTTAACGTTGTGACCAACCATGTGGGCTTTGCCGCGCAAATTAATTTGCTGATATTGCCACCATATCTATAAAACCGAACATGAGCACTAACGATAATGGCAATGTATCGCTAACCCTTGGCGATGATGGCATAGCTACCATCAGCTTTTACCATCCCGCGCAAAACTCACTGCCCGCAGGGCTGCTTAAAGAACTTGCAGAGATGATCACCTTCGCCGGTATCGATTCTAAAACCCGCCTCATATTGCTAAAAAGCGAGGGTGAACGTACCTTTTGCGCAGGTGCCAGCTTTGACGAATTACTGCAAATAAAAGACAAACAGGCCGGCGCCGAATTTTTCTCGGGCTTTGCCAAGGTGATAAACGCCTGTCGTAAATCGCCAAAGATCATCATCGCCCGTATACAGGGCAAAGCCGTTGGCGGTGGCGTTGGGCTGGCCGCAGCAGCCGATTACTGCCTGGCCACCGAAGCCGCATCCATCAAACTAAGCGAACTGGCCATTGGTATTGGCCCTTTTGTGATATCGCCTGCGGTGATACGCAAAATTGGCTTGCCTGCGTTTTCGCAGCTTACCATCCGCGCGGTTGATTTCCAAACCGCGCAATGGGCAAAAGAAAAAGGGCTGTATAACGAGGTTTACGCCGATATCTCCGCCCTTGACGAGGCATTGGCCGCCCTCACTCAAAAACTCGCCTCCTACCACCCCGAAGCACTTGTAGGGCTTAAACAAATACTTTGGGAAGGAACAGAAAACTGGGATGAACTACTATTGGAACGGGCGGCCATCAGCGGCGAGTTGGTGCTATCGGAGTTTACGCAACAGGCGCTGAATGGGTTTTTGAAGAAGTAGCTTTCAACTCACCTCTACGTCCTTGCAAAAGCGGCAATGACGATATACTATTAAAACAAAAAAAGCCCCTCAACCGAGGGGCTCCATATATTTATCTAATTTATAATTACCATCTTCTGCCACCGCGTCCCCATCCGTTTCCGTGCCCACGGCCATGGCCACGTCCTTCATAATAATGTTCGCGGTAAACTACACGGCGGTATTGTGGCCTATAATAAACACGGCGGTATGCTGGCCTATAATAAACCGGGCGGGCAACATAAACGGGGCGTTCGTAGTAAACGGGTGCTGGTTCTTCATAGTAGGAAGGGTAAACTACCCGGCGAGGTTGGTTGTAACCAATGTGGATGTTTGCGCCTATCCTTACCTGGGCATTTGCAAACTGTGTTGTAGCGGCTAATACAAGTGCTATTATCGAAAATTTGATTAGTTTCATGACTATAATTTTTAGTTACTAATTATTGTTCGTTTTGTAGGTATGACTCTCTACTCCGCTAAGGGTTTAAAAATTATGCCAAAGTTTTTTTAAATCAGCCTTCGTAAAGCTTCAAGCGGCTGCGCAAAATGGCTATTTCCTGCTGCAGGCTTTCTACTTTATCCAACAGGCCGTCAATCACTAAAATCCCCGGTTCGTTTATTTCCAGTTGGGTGTGCAAGCGGGCAAGCCGCTCTATTTTTTGTATCTCATCCATTGGTATACAGGTAGTTTGGTTAACTACCGTTACCTCAATAAGCCCCGCTTCCTGTAGGTGGTCTATAAATGTATATTTCACATTGTGGTAAACGCAAAAATCGGTTACGGTTATTAAATTATCAGTTTTCATTGGCTTAATTTTTTTTTTCAGGATTTTGCTAATTCTTCAAATAATTCGCGTTGTTTTGCCGACAGGTGGGTGGGTAATTGTACATTGTAGGTGATATACAGGTCGCCAAATTGTCCTTCTTTTTTGTAAACCGGTACGCCCTTTCCTTTCAATTTTACCTTTGTGCCGTTTTGCGTACCTGCCGCAACCTTCAATTTCACTTTGCCACTTAGCGTATCTGCCGTAATTTCTCCGCCCAACACAGCGGTATATAAATCAAGGATGATGGTTTTATGCAGGTCGCTGCCGGTGCGTTTAAATTCAGGGTCATCAGGGATAGTAAAGGTAATGTAAAGGTCGCCGGCTGGTGCGCCATTTGTCCCGGCTGCCCCATGCCCTGCTATTTTTATGGTTTGCCCGTTTTCTATTCCCGCAGGTATGGTAAGCCTGATGTTTTTGCCATTAACCGTAAGCGTTTGCTTTTTCGATTCCATGGTATCGCGCAAGCTCATTTGATAGGTAGCATTCAAATCCTGCCCGCGGTAGCGTTGCTGCTGCCTGCCACCAGTGCCGCTTCCCGGCGGCCCGCCGCCAAACATGGAATTGAAGAACTCCGAAAAATCGCCGCCGCCACCAAAATCGTAGCCGCCAAAATCCTGCGGCCCGCCGCCGCCAAACCCGCCGCTATAGCTGCTTTGGCCGCGTTGCTGTTGCCGGGCCTGCTCATAAGCATCGCCATTTTGCCAGTTTTCTCCGTATTTATCGTACTTTTTTCGTTTCTCGGGGTCGCTTAAAACCTCGTTAGCTTCATTAAGTTGCTGAAATGTCTTGTTCGATTCGGCATTATCGGGATTCAGATCTGGATGGTGTTTGCGGGCAAGCTTACGGTAGGCACTTTTGATGTCCTTATCCGAAGCCGTTTTATCAACACCTAAAATTTTGTAATAATCTATAAAAGCCATGGCAGTAAAAGGTTCTGAGTTATAAACCCGCAAATGGGGCGCTAAGTTTTAATAGCTGTACTAAATTACGGTAAGTTTACATAAATTACAGCCCCAATTACCCTATAATGACTACAATCACTAATTCGGCTGCCGGGTTTAAAAGCAGCTCTACGGCTTACCTTAACGTACTCCGCATTTTTGCCTGTTTAATGGTGCTTATTGTGCATAGCGGCGAGTTTTTTTACATTGGCCCGGTTGGTGATATACTTACTACGCACTATACCTGGGTAAACCATTACGGTAGCCTGATGCGCGCCTGTGTGCCCCTGTTTGTAATGATATCGGGGTATTTACTGCTGCCCATCAAAGAACCGGCGGGGGTGTTTTATAAAAAACGTTTTACGCGGCTGCTTATTCCGTTTTTGTTTTGGTCGGTTATGTATTGTATTGTCCCTTACTTTTTAGGTGCCGACCCGGCCGAAAAAATGTGGGCGAATTTGGCAACTATCCCGGTAAATGTTAATTGGAGTGCCGGGCATTTGTGGTTTGTTTACATGTTTATTGGCGTTTACCTTTTTATCCCGGTAATATCGCCCTGGGCGCAAACGGCATCAAAAAACTTTAAGCTGTTCTTTTTGGCGATATGGGTTTTCACCCTCTTTTTGCCTTACATCCGCACCATTTACCCCGATGTTTTGGGCGAAGTGTTTTGGAACAAATTTTCCAGCGTGCATTACTTTTCGGGGTATATAGGTTATTTGGTGCTTGGGCAATATATTAAGGAGCATGTTAAGCTATCTAAACCGGCCACCATTGGCATTGGGCTGGGGCTTGTTGTAGCCGGGTATTTGATTACTCACCAGGTATTTGCACAGCAATGGCCAACCGCCAAAACCCTGCCCGAGCTTGAACTATCCTGGGCTTTCCCAACTATTAATGTTGCCATGATGGCTACCGGGATGTTCCTGTTGTTTAGCCTTGTGAGTTTTAAAAACGCAAAAACAGAAATGGCAGTGGCTAAATTCTCCGGGTTAACCTATGGCATGTACCTGGCGCATATCCTGGTGCTTAACCAATTGTACAAACCAATAAACAGCTGGTTAAATGGCGATGTGATGCTGGTGATACCTATATTGGCGGTAAGTACGTTTATTGTTACGTACATCGGCATAAAGGCATTATCTTACCTGCCGGGGAGTAAATATATTGTGGGGTAAGCCCCACCCAAACCCTCCCCGGTAGGGAGGGCTTAAAATAAATTCTATTATTCACTATTAAAAAGTCTCCCCTACCAGGGGAGATTTAGAGGGGGCTAACGAGGCTAATTTATGGACACATCTATCTTTCATTATTTTAAAGATATTCAAACCAAGGAGATAGCGCCGGGCTATCATTCCAAAATAATACACACTGCTACCAACACCATCAATTTTATTGAGGTGGACGCAGGCAGCGAGGTGCCACCGCACCAGCATATACATGAGCAATGCGCTTTTGTGCTGGAAGGGACTTTTCAATTAACCGTAAACGGCACCCCGCAAATTATGGAGAAAGGTATGTTTGCTATTATCCCGCCTAATGTGCCGCATGGCGGTTTGGCCATAACAGATTGTAAACTGATAGACTTGTTTGCGCCGCCGCGCGAGGATTTTAAGGTGCTGTGAGGATGTTAGAAAAGTTGGAGGTTTGTTGAAAGGTTTTAAGGTTGGAAAGTTAACGTAAATGCTATTTTTGCAACGCAATGACTATTATTAAAGCTACTTCTGCCGATATACCTGAGCTTACTGCGCTTATTAACTTAGCTTACCGTGGCGAAACTTCCCTGAAGGGCTGGACCACCGAGGCCAATATGATAGGCGGGCAGCGCATTGGCGCAGATGACCTTGCCGAACAGTTGGCCGACCCGGATGCGGCCATTTTAAAACATACAGAAGATGATGGTACTATTACCGGCTGCGTGTACCTTAAAACGCAGGGCGACAAAGTTTACCTGGGTACGCTCACCGTTTCGCCATTGTTACAGGCGCAGGGCATAGGCCGCAAGCTGTTGGCCGCAGGCGAAGAATATGTAAAAAGCATAGGCATCCACACCATCGTAATGACGGTTATCACCGTTCGCCACGAATTGCTTGCCTGGTACGAGCGCCGCGGTTACAAAAAAACCGGCGAGATAGTGCCGCTTGATATCCCCGAAAGGTTTGGTGTTTTAAAACAGCCGCTGGATATGTTTAAGCTGGAAAAAGAGGTGTAAACGATTTTACCTCGCCCCCTCGTCATTGCTGTAAGCGATAGCGCGGCAACCATCGGCAAGCAAATCCCCTTTGTAAATCCGCTCTACTAATAGGGGATTGCTTCGTCGTTCCTCCTCGCAATGACGTGAGGGTGAGATATCCCCAATTTTGCTACTTTCACCTAAGTTTTCAAAATTTCCTCATTTCCCATGCAACCTCTTTGCAATAAATGCATCTTATATTATATAAGGCGCAAGCATGGATCAGTTACACCCACAGTTAAAAGATTTTATTATTGATTACTGTAGCAAGTACAAAGTGCAAAAGGTGGACGTGGAAAGCCTTTCGCCCGATACCAGCATCGACCTCGACCTGGATATCTTCGATATAGAAATAGACCTTTTTATAGATGAATTTGCCGAACATTTTAAAATAGATGCCACCCGTTTTACCTGGTATAAATACGGCTACCCAACCGGTTCGGCTAAGGTAAACATGCTAAAAATGCTATTCGGTTATAAACGCCGCTGGGTAAAGCAACTGGCCGAACGCTGGTATACCCCAAAGCTGCGGGTACGCACGCTGCAATCGGCCCTGCAAACGGGTAAATTGTTATAGTAACGCTACCCAATCCTCTTCCCCTCTTCGCTCGCTTTAATCAAAGCCTCTAACCGGCTTAGTTGTGTTTTTTCCTGCTTGGCGCTCATTACGCGGTGCCGCATTTGCTTTTTATACCAGGGAGCCTGCGCGTGGAAGAAATCCCAGGCTTTTTTATTGGCCGCAAACTGTTTTTCGTAGGCGGGCGCCAATTGCATTTCCTCGTTTTCGAAACTGTAGATAGCCGAGCGTTTTTCTTCGCGTTTGGCGTAAGCGGCTATGCCTGCGGGTTGCATCAGCCCATTTTCGGTGAGTTCGGCTATTTTTTTGATGTTGACCGCGCTCCAGATGCTTTTTGGCTTACGCGGAGTAAAACGGATGCTGTAGCTATCCTCGTTAATATTTTTGCGTACGCCGTCTATCCAGCCAAAGCAAAGCGCCTGATCTACCGATTGTGGCCAGGTGATGCTGGGTTTGCCGCTTTTGGTGGTATAAAAGCCAACCAGCAGCTCGGTTTTATCGGCATGGTTATGTTGCAGCCATGCGCGAAACTCCTCCTGTGTGGCAAAAAACATGGGTTCCATATGGCACCAATATACGGCAGGTTTATGATTTTTTTGCCGTGGCCACAATAACTATACCGCCTACCAGCAAAATACCACCGAGGTAGGGCGGCCAGTTAACCGTTTTTTGCCTGTCGGCCGATATTTGCACCGGGCCTGCATCTACTATTTTTTCCTTTTTAGTATACGTGAAGCCTGTCCAGATAAGCATGGCAGCGCCGGCGATGATAAGTATTATTCCAATTGTCCTGTTCATATTATTGGGGATTACACCGATTATTGTTTTTTGATTACACCGATTGTTATTTTGGGGATTACACCGATTGTTTTTTGATTGAACCGATTAGGGTTCGTTTCACCGATGGTTGATTGCATAATGCCGGTTGGGCAAAAATTGTTTGATAGGTGCACAGAATTATGTTGCCTAAACCCGATAGAGCGGATACCGGCCTGCGCGAAAGCCTTTGGCGTATGAGTGATAGCGGGGCTGGCGGGGGATATGGAATACTGAAAAATGCTTTACCGCTACCTGCCGCTCAACACCTTCAAATCGTAGTCGTTATCGTAAAGTTGGGTGTTGTGAATGTTCCAGTCTTCTATATCAATAATACCGGGAACGGTTTGATAGTGGTCATCGCTGTTGGGGCATTTTACTACATACCCCTCTATACCCACATGTGCTATGATTGGGCGGGCACCGCATTCGCGGCAGCCCTTGCAATAAACCGATTTCGGTATATTTACGTAGCCTTTCATATTAGTATATACGCAATAATCATTCCGTAAAGTTGTGCGGCACACAAAATAAATATGGGCGCACAAGATTAAATTATTTGGCGTCGTTTATTTCGATAAGGTAGCCATCCGGGTCGTTTATATAAACCTGGTTTACGCCATCTACACGGCGCTCCACCTTACCGGTTTCGCCTTTCCAGTTGCTGTAGGGGATGCTCATGGTATTCAGCTTGTCTACAAATGCTGTTATGGATGGCACACTAAAGCATAAATGCACGCCGCGCGGATAATCTGCCTTGGGGCAGTTACCCTGTATAATATGCATGGTAAGGTTTGGCCCAATGCTGTACCAGGTGTGTACAGTATCTTTAAAAGGGTTGGGGATTATTTTTAATTGTAAAACCGTAGTGTAAAACTTGTTGCTCGCCTGTAAATTGGCAGAACATAGCGCTGCATGGTTAAATGTTGCCTGCGCCTTGCTAACAAACGGAAGGCAGAACAAAGCACAAACAACAATACCTTTAAGCAGGTTTACTTTTAATTGGGGGGATTGGATATATAAGGGCATTACAATTTTATTTGGCTAAATATACAAGCAGGTTGTACTTATCTCCTAATTTTAATTGTAACAAATACGGTTGTTTAAGTGTAATGACGACCGAGCCTTTGAATCCATTTCCGATCGCCCGCATGCCTGGCTCGCCTCTTCACTTTCCCAATCAGCCCATCTTTGCCTACTCTTTTGTAACGTTTATGTGATACGGTTTTTGCGGGTTAAACTTTGGTTTGCATGCGTAGTTTAACTTATATAAAAACAGGAATTAACACTAAATTATAGAAACCATGAAAAAGGAAATAGTAAAAATGCTGGCATTGCTTTTATTCGGAGCAGCGGCATTATCCAGCTGCGCGATAGATAATACTAGGCACGGAAGGTACCATAACGACAGGCGTAACGGGCGCTGGCACGATAACGGGCACAATGGCTACCGCGACCGCGATAACAACCGTGGTGGCTATAACCAGAATAATTATTAATTAACAACCAACAATAACTGTATAACTAAAATAGAAACACCATGAAATACTTAAAAATATTAACCGTAAGCATTATAGCCTTATTTGCCTTTGAAGGCGCAAAGGCACAGGTAATAGTAAGGGCACACGCAGGTGCACCGGTAAGGCAGCGTACCGTTGTGGTAACAAGGCCGGTTTACCGCCACAACTACCGCCGCACAGTAGTAGCCACACGCCCGGTAGTTTATCACCGCCCGTACCGCCGCGCCGTAGTGGTTGAACGCCCTGCATACCGCAGAACTGTGGTTACAACACGCCCGGTATACCGTAGAACGGTAGCTTACCACCGCCCATACAAACGTGTTGTGGTTAGGCAATATTAACAGCCTGCTGGCAAAATAAACAGACACACAGTTGTATCTGTACACTAATGGCGTCCCCGGCTTGGGGCGCCTTTTTTATTTGGTTACCAGCACCCAATCAACAAATACCGTAGCATTACCGGCTTTAATTTTATCAAAGGTTGCCTGCGATAGCCCAAAATAGGGTTGCGTTACTTTGTTTACGCCATTGGGATAACCGCCACCGAGAGCAAAATTCAGGATGATGAATTTGGGGTTATCAAACGCCCAACGGCCGTATTTTTCTACCATGGCCCTGGTTACGGTATAGGTTACTGCGCCATCTACTTTAAAAACAATGCTGCCTGCCGTCCAATCAGCGGTGTAAACATGCCATTGGGTTACATCCAGCCCTTTGGGGAAATGTGCACGGTAAGCCAAAGGGGTATCGCCAAAATAATTGGGGCCGTGCAAGGCATTGCTGGTCCAGCTGCTATCGCCAACGGTCTCCATAATATCAATTTCGCCGCAATCGGGCCATTTCCCGTTACCCAACAGCCAAAATGCCGGCCACAATCCCGAGCCCGCAGTCATCTTCATGCGCGCCGAAAATGTGCCGTAGGTAAACATCGCCTTGTTTTTAGTATTTATCCTGCCCGATACAAAATCATACTTTTTTTGCTCTTTGCTGGTATGCCCCGGTTTGTAA
>CBFGNE010000066.1:0-10210 GCA_965649995.1 uncultured Mucilaginibacter sp. | reverse complement strand
GTAATGTGGGTAAAATAATTCGGTAGCCATTTTCCAGGCAAATAATACCAGTAATATATTTCGTACGGGTTTTATCAGTACAATAAGCGCTGCAGTTACCTCAAAAACGCCGACAAAAACGGCAGTTTTACCCGGGTGCGAAAACCAGAGCGAGGCGTATTGGTTTAGCAAGCCTTTCTTTTCGACGATATTTAAGCAGCCATGGCCCATCAGCAGTAAAAAAACTACTACCCTTAAACACTGGCTTACAGTTTCCAATGTTTTGGGGCTTGCCTGCGCCGATGGGTCTATCGGTACAAATAAGTGTTTCCAGTTTTTTATGCCGCCCGATAATATCAACAATGCCAAAGGTGCGCCAAAATTACCGGCACGCTCCAGTACCTCTGCTACCGGCTCGCCCGACAGTGGCCGCAAACATGCTGTTACTAAACCCCAGCAAACCAGCCATAAGGCAATTGCGCGTACCGGGTAGGCCAGCATCGTTATGCCCATCAAAATATCAGCCATACCCACCCAGGGCATCAGCATATAAGCCGTTGCTTTACCTATGCCGACGACAGCAAAGTAATTGCACCATATCTCTTTGGTAATAATGCCGAAGGCACCATGCCCAATAAAACACATTGCGATCGCAATACGCAGTATATAATGAAGCTTCTGTTCAGTCCTCACAACAATTTGTTTCTTCTCTTTACAAATTATTAATTTGCTCCGTCGGTTTTGCCTTTGTTTACAGCAAACTCACCAACCTTAACACCGGTTGCCAGCCCTACTTCGCAATCAGCACGGTAGTGGATGCCTCCGTATAACCTCGACATGCCAGCCTCCCGGGCCATTGCCATGAAATCGGTAGCACGCTCGGGTACCAGGTAACCTAACACTGTTGCAGCAGATCCGCTAAATGTAGAGTGGCCCGAAATGTACGCGGGGAAGTTCGGTATCCCCGTTAAGGTTTTTATGCCGGCAACCATTTGTGTTGGGCGCGGGTTAAAGTAAAAGTATTTGGTATCCCAGCAAACGATAGCGGCATCCATTTGCGCCATATTAAGCAGGGCAAAATTACGTGCCCAGCGTACCTCGCTCCAGTTGTGCTTTACAAATTCCTCGGCAGCGATCGTGTTCCAGTGGCCGGTTGGGGTTGGCGTACCTACACCATCTGCCCAATAGGCAACTATGCGCTCATGTTCCCGGCTGTGGTCGTTACTCATTGCCATTACTTCTTTTACATCTTTTTCATATTCCGGCGTACCTTCTTTATAAGGCGCAGGCGGGCGAAGTGTAGCAACGGTAGTTGCAGGGAATAATAACGGTGTAACTTTGGTAAACAATGGTAACATCGGTGGGCGGCGTGGTAACTCCAGGCTTATCCATGGTGTATTGCCGGCGGCTTTTGCATCGGTTTCAAACTTTGCCCAATCGTCTTTAGTGCCAACGGCTGCGCCGGCTTTATCTGTACGGGCGCGTGCTAAAAATACGTTTGCAACCTGTTTACCAAGATTTTCGCCAGCATCCCAGTCAGACCGGGTGTTGGCACCTGCCATTAAGCGGTACAATTTTTCTTCAGCAACTTTTTTCTGGATGAAATCCAGGTCGCCAGGGAATAACAACACCATCATTTGTGCGGTAGCGCCAGCAACTACTGCATCCTCGCTTGGATATGCCGGGAGCTCTGATTTTGGAACCAGTGCCTGTACATTCACATCATTTTTGTAAGGCGCGGCGCGGTTATACAATTTTTTAAATTTCCAGGCCTGTACCAGGGCATCATACTGTGCAGCGCTTACGTAAGCATAAGCACGGGCAGCATATGGCGGGTTAGAGAATGGAAACAATGGATAAGCCAATGGGTTAGCGGCGCTTGGCAGCGGGTATGTTCCATCTTCGTTTTGGTAAGGTGGCAGGTTATGCTTGGCAACCAGCTCGCGCAATATTTCGTTCCAGCGCAATACCGATCCTGCGCTCCAGTATTTGATGATCGCCTTTTGCTCGCTGGTGAGGTTTTTTTGGTAGCTTTTTATCTCGTTAAGGTCGGCAATATAATTTGGTGTTGTAATTGCCTCCGGTGTAGCCACGGTGAAGCTGGACGCACCGGTAAGTATAGGTGTCCAGGTATCGGCATTTAGGTCGATATTAGCCGGGGCAAGCGCCGGGAATTCATTCCGTTCGGTGATATCCTTTTTGCATGATGTTGCGAAAAGGGATAACGTTATTAATGCTGATATATATAGTATTCTTGTTTTCATGATTTTCTTCTCCTTACTTTTTCTCTTTTTTAACCGAAAAAACATAATCTATACCGCCCATAATCTGCGTGTTTTGGCCAACATTACGGCCTGCCACTACATAGTTGCCGCCCAACGTAAACTCAAGGCCCTTTAGTTGCTGAGGCATGTATTTTACCAGCCCGCCTACAGCAGTTGCATTCATGCGGTTACTTGGGAAAGGCATATTGTTGCGGGTAATATCAAAACCGCCTAAGGTGGTATATTTGGTTGCAATAGCTTCTACATTAAGTAACAAGCTGCGGAAACCGGCACTTACTAAAAAATTAGTAGCGTTTGGCAATGCTACCTGGTTAGTATAGTGCATTTCGGTGGTGTAGTAAGCGTCGCGGTCGATAGTCATATTATCCTTACGGATGTACTGGCCGGCACCGGCAACAAAAAACCTACCCACCTGGTAGTTTACCAAACCACGTATTGCAATACTTTTGCTTCGGCTGCCCAATGCAAAGGGCAAATAATCGCCCTGGTAATCTCCAACCGGAATAGAGCCGGTGGCTATAGCATGAACGCTAAGCAGGCCTGTGCCAAGTTGCTTGCGTATTGCCATCCATTTAAATGCCAGGTTAATGTCCTGAAAACCCCGTTGGCCACGCAGTGTGCCTGCGGAGGCTTTGGTTTGGATATAAGGTGTAAATGCCGAAATGTTGATACGGTTGCTTAACCCGTAAACAACGCCAACGTTGTAAATATTGCTGCTAATAGTACCAAGGTTCAGGTTTTCGCGCTTAAGTGTACCTTCCCAGTAATGGTCCCAGTTGTTGTGGGCATACATGCCAGCTACGCATAAGTAGTTTTTCGGAATCATAATGGCATCGCTCTCTGTTTGTGCACAAACAGATTGTGACAGTAAAACAAAAGCAACAATACCAACACAATACCTGTAAGTATATTGTAAAAAGTATTTCATAAAAAAGAGTTAGGATAAATTTTTAAGTTGAAAACATCAGCATATTAAGGCTCGTAAAAAACAAGCTTTAGTATATATCCTTTACATTTTTTACCATGCGGCAAAACGGCGAAATGCAAGATGAATAACTATCCCCCGGGTATTGGGGCACAGTAAAAAATGTAAGGGATACAAAATCAAATATATTTTGCTACGCGCTGAAGTTTGGCGGTTTGCCTGGAGATTCGATGTACGGGTTTGTTAATTTTGCAGATATAGGGTTCTCATGTCCTTTCAAAATTTTGGAGAATGTTACAAAACTGTAATGTACGGTTGGGTCGTTGTATTCGAAGCCGACAGATGCTTTTTTCACCTGCGCATCCGAGCCTTTTTTACTCAATGGCACATCGCTCACATCTTTAGCAACAATAAGGTTAGCACTAACAAGCCGTGTTTTTGTTGCGTTGGCTATACAAACAAGGTACATGGTGTCCCTGGTCATTTTTACGCCAACGTAGTTGTAGTAATTATCTTTTAATTGTATTTGGCCCTGAACATGCTCATAATCGGCCCAGTCCTTCATTTTAGGCATGTGGACAGGTATTTTTATTTGCACAAGCTGGGTAGCATCTACTTTATTTTCGTAGATCTGCTTTACCATTTGTGTTTCTGACCGGTGGATGAAATATTGGAAGAAAAGGTTATAACCACCTGTGTAGAACAAGTGCATACTCAACAAGAATATCGCAAAAAACCTTTTCACTAAATCTGGTGCAACTAGGGGTATAATTCGGTGGTAAATATATATAAATATTTTTATTTGCAAACATTTTTAACGCTTTGTTGTAAAAGCGCAAAATTGTTACAAGGGTTACGATATGGGTATAAGAAAAGGCACCAATTTTTCATCCGGTGGCTTTACAATCACTTACTTTTAAACAGAATCGAAATTGAACATCCGAAATCCTCTACTATTTATGCGGTGTATAAACAGCCACCCCTACCCGCGAATCGGCGCAGCCATAGTATAAAAACCATTTGTTTTTAAAATACACCAAGCCCTCCATAAACACGGTACCTGCCGGGTACTGCCCGCTTTTTTCGAAGGGCTCCTGCGGTACAAAGAAGGGTTTATCAAGGCGGCCTATTGGTTTGGTTGGGTCTGCGGCCGAAAATATCACCTGCCCGCCGCAGTACGAGTTGCCTGTATAGTTTTTATCGCCATAGTTTACGTTATTTTTTCCATTGTATAATAGCACAATGCCTTTTGGGGTAATAATGGCCGGCGGGCCGCATTCGGTAAGGTCGCTGTCGAAGAAATTACGGCGGGGAGATATTAAAGCATTCAGTGTGCTATCCTTGTTTATCAATGGTTTCCAATTCACCAGGTCGGTAGAGGTAGCTGCATACACACCTGTTTCTCCCCAGTACATCCAGTACCTGCCGTTTATTTTTGCGATCAACTGCTTGCCGTTCACCAGTTTGGTGATGATAGAGGCCGATTTGCTGGCTATTTTATGGAATTTACCATTGTATGCTTTACGGAAGATCGGTCCGTGTTTTACCCATGTCTTCAAGTCTTTTGACGTAGCAACACCAAGGCGGGGCAGATCATGGTTCCACTGGGTGTAGAATACGACATAGGTGCCGTTTACCGTCATGGCAACGCGCGGGTCTTCGCAGCCGCCCGTCCATTCAAATGCCTTCTGGCTTTCGTTTGATGGGTACAACACCGGTACCGCCGAGCGTTTTACGGTAGTGCCGTTGCTGCTTTCTGCCAACCCAATACGTGACGTACGCCCCCCTATCCCCACGCCCGATTTGTCCTCAGCCCGGTATAGGATATATATTTTGCCATTCTTAATGGTTGCTGCCGGGTTAAACGTATCGTTGCTTTCCCAATCCACGCTGCGTTTGTACATCGGGTCGTTAAACCTGGTAGCGGTATCAGGGCTTATTAAGGGGTTCACTCCCGCCGGCCGGATAAACGGGCCAAATGCCCATGTCGGTAATTTTGTTTGTGCCTTTATCGAGCCTGCTGTAAGAATAAACAGGAAAAGGGTTTGTATGGTTCTGTAAAAGGTTTTCATCATAATTTTTAAGTTATTGGCATCAGCTTGGCCAAATACCCATCCATATCGTCTTCATCCAATATCTCTGTCGCCCAGCCTTCTTCCGCAGCAACTTCTATCAGCGTGCCTGCATCAATATAAAGCCACTGGAACCAATCCGTTTTTTGCCCTTTATAGGCATATTGGTACCAGAGTTCGCCGTAATAATTACCGGCAGGCGGGTAGCCCTCGTACAAATAAGCAATATCAGATGAATCGAATAATAATTGGCCGCCCGGTTTAACGAGCTGTTTGGTATGTTGTAAAAATACACGTAATTTTTCAATATTACCGGTTAGCCCGATGCCGTTCATCAACAATAATAAAGTATCATATTTTTGGCCACTGTAAGTGAATATATCCTGCTTAAAAGCATGCTTTACGCCGCGCTCTTTCATGATATCCACAGCACGGCCCGATATATCCATCGCAGCAACATCAAACCCGCCTTGTTGCAATAGCAAAGCATGGCTGCCTGCCCCGGCGCCAATATCCAGCACACGACCGTAACACTTGCCCAGCGCAAGCAGTTCCAAATTCGGCATTTCGGCTTCCTCGCGGAAATAGATATCCAGCGGCATTTCCTCTTTAGGCCCGTATTTATTATAGATAAAAAGCTTTGCGGGTTTGGTGCTTTTAAAATAATCCCATAACGCTTGCCCGTAAACGTCTTTCACAAATGTTTATAATTTAAAAAATCAAAGAAAAGCATTGTGTGTTAAATAACAGGTTGTTTTTTTAATATCATACCCAATACCGTTCTTATGAGCAAAATTATTTTAATCACCGGGTCTTCATCGGGCATTGGTAAGGCAGGCGCCATTTACTTTAGCAAAAAAGGTTGGAAGGTAGCCGCTACAATGCGCAACCCGGAAAAGGAAACTGAATTGAATATGGATTCAAATATATCGATATATCAACTCGATGTAAGCGATCCTGCGTCGGTAATGGAATGCGTGAAAAAGGTGGTGGCCGATCTGGGGCAAATAGACGTACTGCTAAATAACGCTGGATACGGACTGGTTGGCCCGTTGGAAACTGCAAGCGAGGACACGGTAAACAACCAATTCCAAACCAATGTGTTTGGGCTCATCCGCACCATACAGGCTGTTACGCCAATAATGCGCAACCAAAAAAGCGGGGTAATCATTAATATAACTTCCATTGGTGGTTTGGTAACGTTTCCGTTCAACAGCCTCTACCACGCTACCAAGTTTGCGGTAGACGGACTAAGCGAATCTATCAAGTACGAGCTGCAGCCGTTCGGCATAAAAGTAAAAACGGTAGTGCCCGGGTTTGTGGCTACCGATTTCGCCAGCCGCTCGCTGCATTTTACGTTCAACGAAGGGGAAGAGGGCGATTACAAAGAGAACCTGGCCGGCGTTTGGAAAGCTTTTGAAAAAGGTATGCCAGACGCCATCAGTCCCGAAAAAGTGGCAGAAATAATTTACAACGCCGCAACGGACGGTACCGACCAATTACGCTACCTGGCCGGCCCGGATGCGGAACAAACTTACGCCGCCTGGAAAAACATGGATAACGTAGCGTTTTTTGATATGATAAAAGGGAATTTTGGCATGTAGCACCTCCATTGCTATTTTTTTAATATAATACTTAATTCTCCGCTGTTTTCCATATATATTTCCTCAACACTATCTAAGCTTTTGGCGTTTGCTTTCAGCCGAACATCGCTTATCAGGTCATCATGTGTAATGAGGCACTTGCGCAGGTTTTGTTCTAGCACATTTCCATTTTTAAATAATAGTACTTTCTCGCCTTTCAGCAGCTTACCGAAGGTTTTGTTATAGAGGATTGCCATGCCCAAAGCCCGGTGCAATAGTACCAAAGCAAGGCTGCCGGCCACGGTAGATGCAAATGGCGAAGCACCAACGATAGCCCGGCTTAAAACGGCCCCGACGATGATGGATATACATGTATCGAACGCTGATTTTTTGCCGAATGTGCGCTTGCCCGAAATGCGTATAAGCACGAGCGCAATAAAATAAACCACAAAGGCCCGTGCGCTCATTTGCAGCATCGTAAGATCTTTCCCCTCTCCAAATACTTTAATAATTATATCCATAATGTTAAGCAATTGTTATGTACTAATAATAAACCCGGAATATTGTTTGCTGTTGAAGTGGCATAAAATTTCACAATTTTATATGCTACCCAGGGCGCAAAAGGCAAGAATAGTGCGCACGCAGTTTTTTGTAACATTTTAAATACAAATTAAAAAAAAGTGTTATTTTTATAGCCTAATTAATTCACAACTATTGTATAAACCGCTGTTTCATTAGGCCGGCTTATGCCGTATAGTGGATAAGTAACAAGAAAAATACAATGGCCGATAAGGGGCAATTAAACCTGTTTTACAAATTCCTGAATAATAAATATGCGATTTTATCCGCCTGGATATTCATCGCCGTTTTTTATACCTTCAAAAACCTCGGTTACGGGTCAATTAATAATTATCTTATATTTAAGTACACTTATTTTAACGCCTCCGTGGCGCAAAATTTGTACGCCACTTATCCGCAATATTATTTCGACAGTAACCATTATGGGCCTATATTTTGTGTCATTATAGCCCCATTTGCAGTTTTAGGGCAATTGGGCATTTATCTTTGGCAGGTTTGTAATGCAGTTTTCCTCTTCGTTGCTATTAGGCAATTACCGCTTAATAAACTCCAAAAAAACATCATCTGCATCATTTGTACGCAAGAACTTATATTCTCGCTAAAAGAGTATCAAACCAATGGTGCCATTGCAGGCTTATTGGTTATTACCTGGGTGCTGGTAGATAAGAAAAAAGATTTTTGGGCAACGCTGTTTATTATGTTGGGATTGTTCATCAAGCTTTACGGCGTTATCGGAATCGTATTCTTTTTGCTATCCAAACAAAAAAAGCAATTTGTTTTAGGCCTGGCGGTATGGGCAGTCGTACTTTTTGTAATGCCGATGTTATTTTTTTCGCCGCAGTTTATTGCCCGCTCCTACCTGGATTGGTACCATTCGCTGGTACATAAGAACGCCGAAAACTTAGTGATGGCCAATGGTAACCAGGATATATCTGTAATGGGGATGACACGCCGCATTTTGGGCCACCCAATAAACATACTGCCGGTATTGCTAACCGGCCTCGCGCTGTTTGCCTTATCTAACTTTAAAAATTATATGGCCGAAGGGCTGCGGCCCAAACTGCTGATGCTGGCCTCTTGCCTGTTATTTGTAGTGTTGTTCAGCACCGGGTCCGAACAATGCACCTATATCATAGCTTTTACAGGCATTGCAATTTGGTTTGTGTCGGCGCCTCGGCCATTCGCAAAGTGGCAAATAGCCCTGTTTGCGTTCGCAATATATTTTGGCACGCTCTTCCGAACCGATATTTTCCCCGGCTACATCAAAACCAATTATATGTTGCCCTATTCGCTAAAGGTATTGCCCTGCCTGTTGGTATGGCTTGCCATAATTAACGAAATGCTGGTGAAAAAGCCCGCAAATCAACTATCACCAATTAACCAAACCCCTGATTTTATCTCCCCTGCCCCTAAAACTATATGAGATACCCAAACCATTTAACCAGCAATGCCAACGGCCGCCAAAAAAAGGTGTCGGTAGTTGTGCCTGCGTTCAATGAAGAGCAAAACCTGCCTATACTGATACAAGGCCTACGAAAGGTGTTTGCCGCGCAGCCTTACGACTACGAATTTATTTTTGTGGACGACGGAAGCAAAGACGAAACTGCCAGCCTCCTCAAAACCCTCAACACACAGGATAACCGCATCCATTATATAAAATTGAGCCGTAATTTTGGTCACCAAAATGCATTGAAAGCCGGATTGGATTACGCCGACGGGCACTGCATTATTTGTATGGATGGCGACCTGCAGCACCCGCCAGAACTGATCCCCGCTTTTTTGGCGAAATGGGAAGAAGGTTATGATATTGTTTACAGTAAACGTAAATCTGCTGCCGAAACTTCCTTTTTTAAACGCACAACATCCAATATGTTTTACGCGCTTGCAAACCGCATGAGCGAGATAAACCTGGAACCTGGCACAGCCGACTTCCGCCTTATTGACCGCAAGGTTGCGGATGCACTGTTGCAGTTTAAAGAGATAGACCCCTTTTTGCGTGGCATCATCAAATGGCTGGGTTTTTCGCAATATGGCATCAACTACATTGCAGACCCGCGCCACTCGGGCAAAAGCAAATACTCGTTCATCAAAATGGTACGTTTTGCGTTCCAGGGCATCACCTCGTTTAGCATACGCCCGCTGTACTTTGCGGTTTACCTGGGCTTTGCTTTCTCTACCCTAACGGGTGTTTGCCTGCCATATGTACTGTATAGCTATTATATGGGGCACGCAATAGTAGGTTATGCTTCGGCAGGCTGGGCATCTATATTAATGTCGATATTCTTTTTGGGTGGCTTACAGCTCATTATTATGGGTATTATTGGTATTTATGTGGGCAAAATATTCCTGCAAACCAAGCTGAGGCCAAATTATGTGATAGAAAGCAGCAGTTTAAAGCAACGCCAGTATGATCTTATTGAGCTTTGATGTAGAGGAATTTGATATGCCGCTGGAATACGGCAAATCCATTTCTTTTGCTGAGCAGATAAACATATCCGCAGCCGGCACCAAAATTATACTGGAGCTTTTGAAAAGGCAGCAGGTAGCGGCTACTTTTTTTTGTACCGCCACCTTTGCCCTTGCCAGGCCAGAATTGGTGAAACAAATGGTTGCCGAAGGACACGAGGTAGCATCGCACGGCTACTACCATTCGAAATTTGAACCCGCGCACCTGCTTAGCTCTAAATTGGTGCTCGAAAAAACTACCGGGCAACCCATAACCGGCTACCGCATGGCCCGCATGATGCCGGTTGATGAGGCGGAAGTACATAAAGCAGGCTACCTTTA
>CBFGNE010000065.1:0-10304 GCA_965649995.1 uncultured Mucilaginibacter sp. | reverse complement strand
CGAATCTGGCTTGTTTATGTACAATGTAAGCGCCTTCACCTTCACCAATGTTAAAAAACATTATATCGACGCGTATTCGCTATCAGACAATGCCGTTTATACTTTATATAAAGATGTAGAAGGCGGCATGTGGGTGGGCACCTATTTTGGCGGGGTAAATTATTACCCAAAGCAACATTCGCTGTTTAGCAAATACTACCCCGGCGAAAAGAACACGCTGCAAGGTAACGTTGTGCGCGAGATATGCAAGGATATGTACGGCAACCTATGGATGGGTACCGAGGACAACGGGCTGAATAAACTCTCGGCCGATAAATCTACCTGGACGCACTATTACCCCGGTGTAGCAAACGGCATATCAAACACCAACATACATGGCTTGCTTGCCGATGGTAAATACCTTTACATTGGCACCTTTGAACGCGGGCGTAATGTTTTTAACATTAAAACAGGTAAAGTTGAACAGCTATTTATAGCCGGGCCAGCCAAAAACGCCCTTAAAAGCAATTTTATAGTTGGTTTCCTTAAAACACGTGCGGGTGCTATTTTAGTGGGTACTACGCATGGTTTATACCGCTTTAACCCGGCGCTAAGGGATTTTACTTTGATAGATGAAATTCCGCCTTACGATTTTATTTATTCGATGATAGAAGATCATAACGGTAAAATATGGGTGGGCACCGTTCGCGATGGCATTTATTGCTATGATATAAAAAACAACAGCAGCTACAAGCTTGCAGATACTTATAAGGTAAAAAATGCCTTGAAAATTTCTATCATCAACGGCATTTTTGAAGATAGCGACAACAACCTTTGGTTTGCAACCGAGGGGCTGGGCCTATGGCGTTACGATACCGACAGGCGAACGTTTAAGTATTTTGATTCGAACAACGGGCTGCCCAGCAGCTACATTTTTAAAATACTGGAAGACGATGACAAAAATATATGGGTGAGTACTACCCGGGGGCTTATCTCGCTAAATTTAAACACCGAAGGCATAAAAGTATACACCAGGGCCAATGGGCTTTTAAGCGATCAGTTTAATTATAATTCTGCTTTTAAAGATACCGATGGCACCATGTATTTTGGCTGCGTGCGCGGCATGATAAGTTTTAACCCCGCACACTTTACGCGTAACGATTTTGTAGCCCCGGTTTATATTACCGGCTTCCAGGTACACAACCGCGAAATCTCCGTAAAGGGGAAAGATTCGCTGCTTAAGCAATCTGTAATACTCACCAAAAACATCAAGCTTAATTATAACCAGTCCTCGTTTAGTATCGATTTTGCATCGTTAAGCTATACAGCGCCCGAAATGACGCAATACCGGTATATGATGAAAGGCCTGGATAAAGGCTGGATAAATTTAAAAACCAACCGGAAGGTTTATTTTACGCAACTGGCACCGGGGCATTATACTTTTATTGTAGAAGCAGCCAATAATAACGGCGTTTGGACGAATAAGGAAACAACCGTAGAGATAGATATAGCACCGCCCTGGTGGAAAAGCATGTGGGCCTATTTTATTTATACCCTGTTGTTTGTATTCACCATATATTATTTGTTTAAACGCTACCACCTCAACATCAGGCAAACCAACGAGCGGTTGATACAGTTGCTGGAGAACGACAAAGAAAAAGAGCTTTACAATGCAAAAATCGAGTTTTTTACCAATGTTGCCCATGAGATAAGGACGCCCCTTACCCTGATAAAAGCGCCTATGGAAAAGGTGATGAAAAAGGCCGAACAGGTGCCCGAAATACAGGCGAACCTGAAAATAATGGAGCGCAATACCGACCGGCTGCTGGACCTGACCAATCAACTACTCGATTTTAGGAAGACCGAAACAAACGGCTTTAGCTTAAACTTTGTTAAAACGGAGATCAACCAAATACTGGCTGATACTTACCTGCAGTTTAAAACGATGGCCGAGCAAAAAAACCTCAGCTACGAGCTTAAACTGCCTGCCACTCCCCTGTATGCTTATGTGGATTTAGACGCCTTTACCAAGATCATCAGCAACCTTATCAATAATGCTATTAAATACGCCCATACCTTTGTGGAAATAGAACTGGAAGAGCACGATGAGAAAAACGAATCTTTTGCGCTTACCATCAAGAATGATGGATACCTGATCCCTCACGAACTGGGTGAAAGGATCTTTGAACCGTTCTTTCGGATGAAGGAATCGGAGAAACAAACTGGTACAGGTATTGGGCTATCGTTATCTCGTTCGCTCACCGAATTGCATAAGGGCAAACTTTTTTTGAATAATGTGGCAGACAATTACAATACATTCACATTAACTTTGCCAATTCACCAGGAGAAGGAATTCGACCTTCAGAATACGCCGGACGATTATGAACATTACGGCGCTGTAAACCGCGCCGACAACTTTGACTTTATGAAACCGATTATACTTTTGGTAGACGACAACCCCGAGATATTGGATTTTATTGCCACAGAACTGGCTGAAAAATACTCGGTTATAAAAGCCTTAAACGGGCAGGAAGCACTTGATATGATTGATATTGAGCATATACAGCTTATCATTTCGGATGTGATGATGCCGGTGGTAGATGGCTTTGAGCTTTGCAAGCGCGTAAAAACCAATTTCGAACACAGCCATATCCCCATCATCTTACTAACGGCTAAAAACACCCTGCAAAGTAAAATTGAAGGGCTTGAAGTGGGCGCAGATGCTTACATAGAGAAACCGTTTTCGCCCGAGCATTTGCAGGTACAAATAGCCAACCTGCTTATCAACCGCAATAAAATAAAAGAATACTTTGCGAGTTCGCCACTGGCACACATTAAAACCATGGCTTACTCTAAGCCCGATGAAAGCTTTTTAGATAAGCTGAACACCGTAATTTATAAAAACATACAGGATGCCGACCTGGACGTAGAGCAAATAGCCAGCTTTATGAACATGAGCAAGCCAACCCTGTACCGCAAAGTAAAGGCAATTTCTAACCTTACCATAAACGAACTGATAAACGTTACCCGGCTAAAAGCGGCCGCCAAACTACTGGAGGAAGGCGATTATAAAATATACGAGGTTGCCAATTTAGTGGGTTACAGTTCGCAATCGCACCTGGGCCGTAACTTTTTAAAACAGTTTGGCACTACCCCAACCGAGTACCAGCAAAGCAAGCGGGCAGCCAAGGCTAAATTTTATTAATTTATTTGCGGGTTTTAAGTTTACTTAACGCAAACGCGCCTATCCGCTCACCTTCGTCTACGCCGTTAATTATTGATGGCATATAGTGGATACCGCCGTAAAAACGGCTGATGGATGCTTCGTTTGCCGCTGCCTTAAATGAAGGGAAGGTGCGCGGAGGGATATCAAACTGCGTTTCGGTAGAATCGGTAAACGCTGTGTTTTGGCCAAACAACTTACTCATTACCACCGCCGAAGCGTTTGATACAACGCTATGCCCGCTGGTATATTCGGGGAATGGCGGCGTTTGCAGTAATGGTGCCCAGCTTTGGTCTATGTATTGGTTTATATAAGTTTCGGGGCGTATTACTTTGCTTTTGTATTTCTCGTCCCAGCAATTAATAAAACCATCGGCAATTACAACGGCCAGGCAGGCATAAGTTTCTGCACTGCGCACATAATCGGCCTTTGCATTACGGCAAACCTGGGCTGCTATATTTATCCAGTGCCCCCCGGGCGAGATTTTTTTTATAGCAAACATAGTATGGCCGTTGTTGTTCACTTTAAAGGGGTTATCATCCCAAAAAGTGGCGATGGCAACCTGCTGCGGGGTTAATTGCAAACCGGTATCCCTCACTGCCAGCGCCAACTTGTAAAAATAGCTGTCGGTTTTAACTGAAAAATCAACCGCCTTTGCGGGTTTAAATTGCTGTGCTGAGTCCAATAAGAAAGGGCGGATCTCGTTCCAGTGTGGCTCTACCCCTTTCATATATGCCGGCGGTGTTGGCTTCCAGGTGGCATCGTCAGTTTGTACATCGTACCTGGCTAAGGACCGGGTATGCTTATAATTATCCTTGCCGGCCCATTTCAGTATCCGGTCGGCAATAAGTTTTCCGTATTCAATGGAATTATCGAAAACCTCATCAGGCATGCCGGTTTCCTTAAACTCAGCCATCATTTTGTCGTGATAGCTTTCTATCCTCCCTTCGCTCATTACCAATATTTTACCAACCGTTAGCGCTGCATGGGCCGCCGCAAGCGTATAACAATAGGTTTTGCCTGGCAAAGGTTTCGGCACCGAATCGAGCCCGTTTAGTTGGCCTGATAAGGAAACGTATTTTTTATCGCCGTTAACGGCAGCCTCGTAGGCAGCCACGCTAACATAAGCGTAAATGCGGCTGGCAACCGGCGGCGAATAAATATCATGCACCATTACATCGGTAACCTGCCTCACCGATCTGTGGATAAACTCGGGGTTAGCCGCAAGCTTTTGCCAGTTGCTTTGGGTATGGCACGACGCAAATAAAAATATCGCCAGGGTGGCAACATATATCTTCTTCATAAATCAAAAACAAATTATCAGGTTTGCCCGGCAGGCGTGGCTTTTAAAACTATTAAGCAAATATATATTCTTAAAATAGCATTATCCCCGGCGATACATTTTCACTAACTTTTGAGATGATTTGACGAAAGCTGTGTTTTAAAATACGTTTTCTTTACATTTAAATACCAATTATCTACCTGCGGCTTAGGGTGCTACTTAGGTTAAACATCTACGTATATAACAGCACACCCGGCACGCAACTTTAGGCCATTATTTATTTATAAATGTTTACCTGCAAGCAAAAGCCCTGTATAATTTTATTAAGCGCAGCACTTTTTTTATTAGCTGCATGCTCAAAAAAACAAGACGCCAATACCTTATTTAAGCTACTGCCGGCTGGGGAAACAGGTATAGAATTTAAAAACAACATTACGGAAAGCGACAGCCTAAATATCCTCAACCACCCATACCTGTATAATGGTGCCGGCGTAGGCATTGGCGATTTTAACCAGGATGGCAAGCCCGATATTTACTTTGCAGGAAATATGGTACCCGGCAAATTATTTCTAAATAAAGGCGGGCTCGCTTTTAAAGATGTTACCGCTACGGCGGGAGTTGGCGGCGAAGGGCGTTGGTGTACCGGGGTATCTGTAGTAGATATCAATAACGACGGGCGGATGGATATTTACGTTTGTGCCTCGTTTAAAAACAACCCGGCCCAACGCAAAAACATGTTGTATATAAACCAGGGGCTTAGCAAAGACAGCATCCCCACGTTTAAGGAATCGGCGCAGGCCTATGGTTTGCAGGATACCGGGTACAGTACACAAGCTATTTTCTTTGATTACGATCGTGATGGATTCCTGGATATGTATTTGCTCACCAACTTCCTGGGAAAGGAAACGCCGGTTGCCTACCGCCCAAAACTAACCGATGGCAGCGCCGAAAATACCGACCGCCTGTACCGCAACAACGGCAATGGTACATTTACCAATGTTAGCAAAGAGGCGGGTATTTTACTGGAGGGCTTTGGCAACTCCGTTTCGGTAGCGGATATTAATAACGACGGCTGGCCCGATATTTACGTTGGTAACGACTTCATTTCTAACGACATCTTATACATCAACAACAAAAACGGCACGTTTACCAACCGCTCATCCGAATATTTTAAGCATACGGGCTGGTCGGTAATGGGGTCGGATCTGGTAGATATCAATAACGATGGGCTGGCCGACCTGGTATCGCTGGAGATGCTGCCGGAGGAAAACCTCCGCAAAAAAACCATGCTCGTGGGCGATAATTATATTACCTACATCAATAACAATAAGTTTAAGTACGACCATCAATACATCCGCAACGTATTGCAGCTAAACCAGGGGCAGGTAGCAGGCGGCAATCCGCAGTTTAGCGAGATAGCCTATATGGCAGGCATTTACCAAACCGACTGGAGTTGGACACCGCTGGTGACCGATTTTGACAATGATGGCTACCGCGACATGGTGATTACCAACGGGTACCCGCGCGATGTGACAGACTTAGACCACGCACTTTACACCAACGACCAGGGCCGCACAGTAAAAGAGAACACAACCCTCGCCGCTGCTGACTCGTTCCCGGTGGTAAAAACGGCCAGCTATGCCTTCCGCAACAAGGGAGGTTATATGTTTAACGATGAATCGAAAAACTGGGGGATAACCAAACCAACCTTCTCCACCGGCGGCGTTTATGCCGATTTGGACAACGATGGCGATATGGACCTGGTGATCAATAACATAAATGATGACGCCTTTATTTACGAAAACAGCCTCAACAGTAAAAGCGGGGTGAACAAAAACCACAACTATCTTAAAGTGACGTTGGAAGGCGACGATAAAAACAAGGGAGGCATTGGCGCAATTATCCGCATTTACTACCAGGGCAAACAACAGGCTTACGACCAGCAGCCTTGCCGGGGGTATATGAGTACCGTTGACGCACTGGCGCATTTCGGGCTGGGCGCGGCAACTAATATCGATTCGTTGCGTATTAGGTGGCCCGATGGTAAAACGCAGCTATTAAGCAATATAAAGGCAAACCAAACAGTAAAAATCCAATATAAAAATAGCTCGGGCAATTACCCTCCGGGGATACCTGAGGTAGTTAAACCGGTGTTTAAGGCAGCTAATGCCGAATCGGGCATCAACTTTGTACACCAGGAAAAGGATGCCATCGATTATAATATCCAGCCTACCCTCCCCCACAAATTAAGCCAATATGGGCCCTGCATTGCTGTTGGCGATGTTGATAAAAACGGCTTTGACGATTTTTATGTAGGGGGCTCGGCAGGTAATAAAGGCGTGTTTTTTATGCAAAACCAGAGCGGGCGTTTCACTATGGATAACAAGCGCTTTTTGCATGAGGATTTTAAAGAGGAAGAGGATATGGGCGCCTTATTATTTGATGCCAATGGCGATGGCAACCTGGACTTGTACGCAGTTAGCGGCAGTTATGAATTCCCCAAGGGGCATACCTCCGCGCAGGACCGATTGTATATAAACAATGGCAAAGGGCTATTCGAGCGCAGCTTTACCGCCCTGCCGGTTGAATATGACAACGGTTCCTGCGTACGGGCGGCAGACTTTGATGCCGATGGCGATCTCGACCTTTTTGTAGGCGGGCGTTCGGTTTCGGGTGCTTACCCCTCCTCTCCTGCCAGCCATATCCTGCAAAACAACGGAGGCTTGTTTACGGATGTAACGGCAGAAATTTGCCCGGGGCTTGCCCATGGCGGTATGATAACGGATGCCCTTTGGAGCGATTTTAACAACGACGGAAAACCCGACCTGATCGTAGTAGGCGAATGGATGCCCATTACCTTTTATCAAAATACGGGCAGTAGTTTTAACAACGTAACCGCAACATCGGGCATTAGCAGCCATGTGGGTTGGTGGAACAGCATTGTTGCCGGCGATTTTAACAACGATGGCAAAACCGATTACATAGCCGGTAATCTTGGCCAAAATTCAAACTATAAGGCATCAGCTACGCAACCCATGACCATTATGGGTAAAGATGTAGATGGCAATGGCTCTTTCGACGCGATGATATTTTGTTATATGAAGGCAGAAGACGGCACACAAAAGGCCTTCCCCATGCATACCCGCGACGACCTGATAAGCCAGGTGATCGGTATCCGAAAAAAATACCCAACCTATAAAGGTTTTGGCCGCGCCACCATGCAGAACCTCTGGAGCGATAAGGATAAAGAAAATGCGATTGAGTTAAAAGCTACTGATATGAACACCAGCTTTATCCAAAACAATGGCGGCGGTAAATTCAGCATATCGGCTATGCCTTTAGCGGCTCAAATGGCTCCTGTTTACGGCATGGTAGCCGAAGACATCGACCTCGACGGCAACCTCGACCTCATTATGGCGGGTAACGATTTTGGCATGGAGCCGTTTACAGGCAGGCACGATGCCTTTATGGGGCTGTACTTAAAAGGCAATGGTAAAGGTGGCTTTACAGCCATTAAAATGGCACAAAGCGGGCTATGCATCAATGGCGATGCCAAAGGCCTGGCATCCATACAAGCCGGTGGTAAAGAGCTTTTTATCGCCACGCAAAACCAGGGTGCGATAAAAGTTTACGAAAAAACAGGCAGTACACCTGCAAAATGGATCCGGCTGAACCCGGGTGATTTTTATGCGGATATCACCTATAAAAATGCCGGTAAGAAACATGTGGAGTTTTATTACGGGTGTACTTACCTCTCCCAGTCCTCGCGTGCATTAAAGGTTGACCCGGGCGTTGCTAAAATTGTAATAACGGGCTATAACGGCAGTAAAAGAGAAATTAACAATTAAACCAAAGGCCTCTTAATATTCATAAGCGGCCTCTGGTTAATTTACTTGAAAACACATATGGCCAGCCTTATCCACCTATAGTGCCTGTTTTAACTTCTCCGGACCGTATGTAATTTACAAAGACGACCCCGCTTGGCGTAACCTGGCTCTCCGTTAAGGTAAATGCCGCCGGGATAGGGCCATTGGCGAACAGTTTTTTCCCCTGGCCAAGGGTAACAGGGTAAATTTTGAGCCAAAGTTCGTCCACTAGATCGTGCTTTAACAGCAGTTGAACCAATTCGGCGCTGCCCCAAACTTTCAGGTCGGCACCTTCTGAATTTTTGAGCTTTTCGATATCCGCCACGCTTTTGAGGACTACCGAGTTGTTCCACCCCGTTACGATCGGGTCCGACTCTTGTAGGGTACCAGACAATACGTACTTTGTTACCTCATTTATCCCTGGCCAGATGCTGGCATGTTCGGGCCAGTAGGTAGCAAAAATGTCAAATGTTTTCCTGCCCAATAGCAAATCGGCAGGTTCCATTTGTTTTTTCATTGCCACACCCGAAACTTCGTCGTTATACGGTGCCGACCAGCCGCCGTATAGAAAGGCTCCTGAGGTATCCTCCTCGGGGCCACCTGGTGCCTGCATTACGCCATCCAACGTAATAAATGTTGTCACGATAATTTTTCTCATAGGTAATCCGTCAGTGATTATAGTGCTGACTCCGCACTTTTATACTATTCATACCCAAGCAGTTCTACGTATTTGTTAACGCTACTGCTCAAGAGTTGTTCTTTTTAATAGTAGATAATAGCTCGTCGAGTTGGCTAAAACGGGTTTCCCAAATTTTGCGGAACTGCTCCATCCATTTGTCAATTTCTTTCATTTTGTCTATTTCTAATAGGTAATAAATTTCCCTGCCTTTGGGCTCCTGCTTTATCAGTTCGCACTCCGTTAAGATGCGCAGGTGCTTAGAAACCGCCTGCCGGGTTGTATCAAAATGCTCGGCAAGCGCATTCGGTGTCATCGCTTGTAGGGCGATCAGGGCTATAATTGCCCTCCTGGTAGGGTCGGCTATTGCCTGGAAAACATCTCTTCTCATTTATTTATGTTATTTGCGAAACCAATCAGTTGCAAATATATGCGCAACTTTTTGGTTTCGCAATTTATTTTTTAACTATTTTAAATACCAATTTACCAGGACGAACTGTACGAATCGTACAGTTCGTACAATCTCGTACACTTCGTACAATTTTTCTTGCGATTCGTACAGTTTCGCACACTTTCGTACAGTTTCGCACAAATTCGTACAGTTTCGTACAGTTTCGTACAGCAAAAAGGCGGGTTGCGAAAATTTGCGTTTTTCTGTGGTTTTTCGGTGCTTTTCTGTGGTTTGAAATTACATCACCCGCTCGGCGGTATTTTCAGCAAAAGAAGGACTTTTTCAATTTGGGAAATTTGCATCCCCCCCTATTCTCCCAATTTTAAAAACTTAGGTGGCACCGCATCCGTCAGCCAGACGTTATTTTCCGACAAGTAAAACGCGTAGCCGCTTTTATGCATTTCGCCGGCAAGCACAGTAAACACGGCAGGCTTGCCATGCCTGCTGCCCACCTGTATCGCCGTTTCTATATCGCCGCTTAAGTGCACGTGCTGGCGGCTTTGCTTATCCAGTCCGCTCTGCCGAATTGCCGCTACCGACTTTTCGGCCGTACCGTGATACAGTATCTCCGGGGGTACCTGCGGCTGGTAGCCCAGGTCAACATCAACCGAATGCCCCTGGCTGGCGCGGATCTTCTCCCCGCTCTCGTCAAAAGCAAAACGCTTTTTACTGTTGGTTTGCACTACATGGTTTAACAGCTCCGGGGTAAGGGGCTGCCCATGCGCATTGGCCTGTTTTATCAGTTCCTCCACATTCACCCAGCCTTGTTCGTCCAGCTCGATGCCGATCACTTCCGGCCGGTGCCGCAGTACCAGGCTCAAAAACTT
>CBFGNE010000064.1:0-10334 GCA_965649995.1 uncultured Mucilaginibacter sp. | reverse complement strand
ATATCTCAAAATCCGAGCTGAGGCCATCCATCGTCATGCCGATATTGCCGCCGTTTACAACAAATCCGTACTTTGTGGCGGCGTCGCCGTTGCCTGTTATCTTAAAATATTGGCAGTTTTGTGTTTTAAAAGCGTAAGAAGCGGTAGCAGGTTCAGTAAAAGTTACTTTGCCACCTTTGTTGATAATTATAATAGGCCTTGCAGCCGTTCCTTTAAAATTCTTGAGCAACAGTGCGCCTCGCGTGCCGGCGGGAATACAGATGGTTGCCCCTGCGGGTATAGTGGCACCATCCACAAACCATTCAGAAGCTTTAACGGTATAGGTGCAGGCAACACCGGTTTCATCGGGCTTACCCGGTACCCGGGCAGTCTTATCGGGCGTAACGCGCCCTGTTTCTTTCTTATAAACACGTTTGGCACACATCATTAATGATGATACCGCCAGTATAACCGCTACTATGCGCATCATATGATTTTTGATCGTCATTCGTAAAACCCTCGACAGCCCGCAAAAACTGGATGTACAAAATACATTAATAGCTATAATCCGAATGTTCTATTTCTGCAACGCTGCTATAATACGTTTTGTTGAGGGGAATGTTATTTACTAAGATTTTTATAGCATTGAACGTTATGCTGATAATGGCAATCCCTGCGGGCCGCGCTATCCGCTCATACTGCACAAGGCCTTAGCCACAGGCCGGTATCCACTCTTATCGCTATTGCTGGGCATTCGTTTAATAGCTTCTTATTTGCCCAAACCGGAATTTACAGAATGCTTATTCCGTTAGGTCGGGCGCATTTACAGGCATGAACCATCAGCTATGAACCTCCTGGCAAAGTTCCACCAACACCCCATTCGCGCTCTTAGGGTGCACAAAACAAACCAGCTTATTATCGGCACCGCGTTTGGGTTTATCATTCAGTAAAACAAAGCCCTCTGCCGTCAGCCGCGCCATTTCGGCGACGATATCAGCGACGTCAAAAGCAATGTGGTGTATCCCCTCTCCCTTTTTCTCCAGGAATTTAGCGATGGGGCTATCGGGCGTAGTAGCTTGCAGGAGCTCTATTTTATTGGGCCCACTTTTTAAAAAGGCGGTATTTACCCCCTCGGAGGCTACTTCTTCGGTTTTGTAGACAACGGTATTCAATAGCAGCTCGTATATATTTTTAGCAGCCTGCATATCATTCACTGCAATGCCTATGTGCTCTATCTTGTTCATGTCCAAATATTGTAAATTATTGGCATCAAAATGCAATTTATAGGGCTTGCAAAGTATTAAAGTAAAAGTTTGCGTATATTTGTGTTGTTAATTTTTAACCATGAACATCCCAATTTATTTAGATAACAACGCCACCACACCAATGGACCCCCGGGTGCTGGAAGCTATGCTGCCATATTTTAACGAAAAGTTTGGTAATGCGGCAAGCCGTAACCACCCTTTTGGCTGGGTAGCAGAAGAAGGCGTTGATTATGCACGCGAGCAAGTGGCCAAGCTGATAGGCGCTTCAGAAAAAGAGATCATCTTTACATCGGGCGCTACCGAATCAGACAACCTGGCCATCAAAGGCGTGTTTGAAATGTATAAAGAAAAAGGCAACCACATCATCACTGCGGTTACCGAGCATAAAGCAGTATTAGATGCCTGCAAACACGTTGAAAAGCTTGGCGGTAAGGTTACTTACCTCCCTGTTAAAGAAGACGGTTTAGTAGACCTTGCAGCGCTTGAAGCAGCCATGACCAGCGAAACCATCCTGGTATCTATCATGTATGGCAACAACGAGATCGGCGTAATACAGCCGGTTAAAGAAATTGCTGCTATTGCCCACAAATACGGTGCGCTGTTTATGACAGATGCTACACAGGCAGTTGGTAAAATACCGGTAGATGTTATTGCTGATGGCATCGACCTGTTAGCTTTATCGGCGCATAAAATGTACGGCCCTAAAGGTGTAGGCGCCTTATATGTACGCCGTAAAGGCCCAAGGGTTAAAGTTACTGCCCAAATGGACGGTGGTGGCCACGAGCGCGGTATGCGTTCGGGTACACTGAATGTTCCGGGTATTGTTGGTTTAGGTAAAGCCTGCGAAATTGCCGGTTTGGAAATGGAGAGCGAAGCCATACGTTTATCAGCCCTGCGCGATAAACTGGAAAAATCGTTAACCGTACTGGAAGAAAGCTATGTAAACGGTAACGTAGAACACCGCTTACCACACGTAGCCAACATCTCTTTTAAATATGTTGAAGGAGAGGGTTTAATGATGGCAATGAAAGACCTGGCAGTATCATCAGGTTCTGCTTGTACATCAGCTTCGTTAGAGCCATCGTACGTGCTGAAAAGCCTTGGCTTGTCAGACGATTTGGCACACTCTTCGATACGTTTTGGCTTAGGCCGCTTTACTACCGAAGAAGAGGTTGATTACGCAATTGAAGTAACCAAAAAATCGGTTAACCATCTGCGCGAACTTTCACCGCTTTGGGAGATGTTTAAAGAAGGCATCGACCTGGATTCGATTGAGTGGGCAGAACACTAAAAGAGATTTGAGATGTTAGATATGAGATTTGAGACTTATATCCGGCGTTTCTAAAAAGGAAAACAAAATTTAACACACGATTTGGGCTGATAGATTGGAGCTTACCTCACATCTAAAATCTCAAATCTAAAATCCAAAATAAAATGGCTTATTCAGATAAAGTTATCGACCATTACACTAACCCCCGCAACGTGGGTACGCTTGATAAAAGCAGCCACAAAGTGGGTACCGGCTTAGTTGGTGCGCCCGAGTGCGGCGACGTAATGCGTTTACAAATACAGGTTGATGATAACAACATCATCACCGATGCAAAATTTAAAACATTTGGCTGTGGTTCGGCTATTGCTTCTTCATCTTTGGCTACCGAGTGGCTTAAAGGCAAAAGCGTAGACGATGCCATGAAAATTGACAACATGGATATCGTAGAAGAGCTTGCCCTTCCGCCGGTTAAGATCCATTGTTCTGTTTTGGCAGAAGACGCTATCAAAGCGGCAATCAACGATTTCCGTGTAAAAAACGGCATGGAACCAATTGTGCTTGAAAAATCACATCACTAATTAGATGCAAGACATCAAGAATCAGGAAGCAAGATTTATTCTGCCTTTCTTGATTCTTGACTCTTAAAATCTTGATTCTATTCTACTACTATGGTTACTGTAACTGATAAAGCAAAAGCTAAAATAGACAACCTGATGCAGGATAGCGGGCTCGATGCCTCGTATTTCCTGCGCGTGTCCGTTCAGGGTGGCGGCTGCTCGGGGTTATCTTATAACCTCGATTTTGATAACGAGGAAAAAAAGGGCGACCAATTTTTTGAAGACCGCGGCGTTCGTTTCGCGCTCGATATGAAATCCTTCCTGTACCTTGCCGGTACGGAGTTGGATTTCAGCGACGGGCTAAACGGTAAAGGCTTCAACTTCCATAACCCTAACGCAACCCGTACCTGCGGTTGCGGGGAGAGTTTCTCGGTTTAAAGCAACATTGATATCATATTTGAAAGGCTCCGTTTTACGGGGCCTTTTTTGTTTTGAGGCAAATGTTATACTTTAGTACACAAACCTTGTTATGAAAATAAATATTGCCTCCCTTGTATTATTACTCGTTTTGTTGTCGACGCAATATGCCTTTTCGCAAAACAAAATGCGGCCCTTAGAAGAATTAACAGCCGATACCTCCGGCTGGGCTGTATTAAAAGAGTCCATCGCAACAGCCAAAAACAAACTACAAATCCTGCCTGCCGCCAATCGGGTAAAGGCTGGAGAAGCATTATATCAAACACAGGTTACCACACATTCGTACATGGGTGCCATAATTTACTTTACAGGTGGCTTACTTATAGACAACGGTTGGATAAGATTATTAGGATCGGGCAGCGCCAAATTAACGCGTTCGCTGCCAGGTTGGAATAAAGGGAAAACTTTTAAAGAGTTTGGCGAACGCCCGGGTTATTTATTGATTGGCGACGATGCAATCGGAGGCTTTTTTGCTATAAATGGCGGCGCGTTAGGAGCAGAAATGGGCAAAGTATATTACCTCGCACCAGAAACTTTGAAATGGGAATCGCTTCAAAAAGGTTATTCAGACTTTGTGGATTTTTGCCTCAATGGCAACCTGGATAAATTTTATGAAACCTACCGCTGGGCGAACTGGCAGACAGAAGTAAAAGAATTAAATGGCGACAACGTCTATAATTTCTATCCCACATTATGGAGCGAGGAAGGGCGGGATATAAAAAACACAACCCGTAAAGTTGTACCAGTGCAGGAACAATATGATTTAAATATAGAATGGATCAAGCAGTTGCAGATTAAATAATAAGCGGCTTCGTGTTGAGGAGTATTTTTTTGTGCGCCCATTAAGTTTGGCACAATTTGGGTGGCGTATCAATAAGAAATATTTGCGATGGACGAATTAATCATTAAACAGCTTGATTTCCTTATTGGCAAATGGAATACCAGCGGTACAGTTGCAGCAACCAAAACTACAGGGACGACTACATTCGAAGGCACCGACACCTACGAGTACGTATTGGATGATCAATTCATTTTGCACACGGTAGATGTATTAATGGGCGGGCAACACATAAAAACGTTGGAGCTGATTGGCATAAATAAAGAGCGGCAGGAGTTTGTGTTAAATGCATTTGACAATAGCGGCGGTATGGGTAAGATGACGGCTTTACTGGTTGATGGTGTTTTACATATATCGGATGAAAACATGAGGTCGCGGTTAACAGTTGTCGACCCTTCCAAAAAAATGGGCGCCGTTTGGGAAAAGAGTGCAGATGGTAAAAACTGGGAACACTGGATGAGGCTTGAGCTCTCTCATTAGAAAGCGTTAATAGCCGGTAATAAGGGCAGAGTAGTATCAATCACATCGCTATTTTATTACTGTTGCCAATTATTTTTTATCTTAGGGCATCAATCTTAACACCATGCCTATCAAATCCTTATTAACTTGCTGTGCAGTATTTTGCGCCTCCTTATCTTACAGCCAACAGAAAGGTTATTACCGTACCCCTGCCCTGCACGACAATACAGTTGTGTTTACCGCCGAAGGGGACCTCTGGAAGTATGACCTTATCACCAACCTGTCAACCCGCCTAACCACTAATGATGGCGTTGAGCAAAACCCCGCAATATCGCCCGATGGTAAACAACTTGCCTTTTCGGGGCAGTACGAAGGCGTGTCCGAAATATACCTGATGGATATAAATGGTGGTGTGCCACGCAGGCTTACTTACGAGCTTAACGGTGCACTCCTCATCTCCGGCTGGACAAAGGAGGGCAAAATACTTTATCGCAGCGCTGGGCATACGCAATTACCCCTGCCTCAAATGATGAAGCTGGACCCTATTTCGCTTAAAAAAGAAAATTTGCCGCTGTGGCAGGCTTCCATAGGCTGTTATGATGAGGCCGGCGTTTTATATTTTACCCGTTTCCCAAACCAGGGCAGCAAAACCAAGCGCTACAAAGGCGGGCTGATAGAGCAGATTTGGAAATTCGACGGTAAAAGCGAAGCAAAAGCCATAACAGGAGATTTTGAAGGCACCAGTACAAACCCAATGTACTACAATGGCCGCGTTTATTTCCTGTCGGACAGGGACGGAACGATGAACCTGTGGTCGATGGATAAGGACGGCAAAAACATCAAGCAACAAACTTTCTCAAAGGGCTGGGACCTGCAAACGCCATCGATAGATGGCGCCCGGGTAGTTTACCAGAAAGGCGCGGATATTTGGCTGTACGACATTAGCAGTAATACCGAAAAGTTACTTAATATCAACCTCGTTTCCGACTTCGGTCAACGTAAACTCAGATGGATAAAAAGCCCGGTAAATAACATCAGTTATTCGGACATTTCTCCAAAGGGTACGTACGTAGCCATTGTAAGCCGTGGCCGCCTGTTTGTGTCGCCTGCCAAAAGCGACCGCTGGGTGGAGATAACGCGTAAAAGTGGCATCCGTGTAAAGGATGTGCACTTTATTGATGACAAAAGCATCGCTGCCCTATCCGATGAAGGCGGCGAATACGAAATATGGAAAGTAAATGCCGATGGCAGCGGGGAAGCCAAAGCGCTTACAAAAGGCAGCAAAGTTATTATATCCTCGTTTGCCGTATCGCCGAATGGCAAATACATCGCCTATAATGATAAAAACGATGTACTGCGTATAGCCGAAGCCGCTACAGGGGAGGTTAAGTTTGAATACAAAGATGCTTACGCGGGCATAAACGAATTATCGTGGTCGCCCAATAGCACCTTCCTCAATATCTCGCAAAACATCGAGAATCTGAACGCCCAGATCAACGTAATTGATACCCGCAGCATGAAGATGATACCGGTTACTACCAGCAGGCTAAACAGTTACAGCCCTGCCTGGGCAGCCGATGGCAAATGGCTTTACTTTTTAAGCGACCGCAACCTTCGTTCTGTAACGCGCTCACCGTGGGGACCGAGGCAACCGGAACCGTATTATACCAATACAACTAACATATACGCTATGGCGTTGGACACCGCCGCTAAATTCCCTTTTCTGCAAACGGATTCGTGGTTAACCGATTCAGTATTTACTACCATTGATAAGCAAGGCGTTACCAAAACCAAAAAGATAGATAAAAAGAAACCGGCTGTAGAGCCTGCCAAGGTGTACGACTGGGCAATGGCACAGAAATCGCTTTACCAGGTGCCCGTAAAAAGCGCTAATATAGGTGGGCTGGCCATAGCAAACGGTTATTTATACTGGCTGGATATGGGCGCCGACGGCGAGAACGATGGCGGCAAGATATTCGCCCTGAAAATCACCGAAAGCAAAAAACCCACCCCTACCGAAGTAGCAGCGGGCGTTAATGGCTTTAACGTGTCGGCCAACGGCAAAAAAATATTGATCAATTACGCAAACAAAAATTTGGCGGTTGCCGATGCTGATGGTAGCAAGGTAGATGCTGATAAAGCAAAAGTAGAATTAAATAACTGGAGTTTCGCCATAAACCCACCGCAGGACTGGCAGCAAATGTTTGACGATGCCTGGCGTATGATGCGCGATTACTTTTACGACCGCGACCTGCATAAAGTAGACTGGGCATCCGTTAAAAAACAATACGAGCCACTGCTTCCGCGCATAACCGACCGCTATGAACTGGACGACCTGCTGAGCCAAATGGTGGGCGAGCTATCTGCCCTGCACACCTTTGTATACGGTGGCGATAAACGCACCTCGCAGGACAAGATACAAACCGGCGTGCTGGGTGCTAAGCTGAGCAAAACCGATGCAGGATTTAAGATTGAGCACATTTACGATTCGGACCCGGACTTTAGCTTCTCATCGCCTTTGGCTAAACCGGAGTTGCGCATTAGGGAAGGTGACGTAATTACCGCTATAAACAATGTACCGCTTAAGGATGTGAACGATGTAGGCGAGTTGCTGCCCAATAAGGTGAACATACCTGTAAAACTTACGCTTATAGATAAAGCTAAGAAGAGCTACGAGCAAGTGGTAAAACCATTTTCGGCAAGGGACGAGTACAACCTGCGCTACGGCGAATGGGAATATTCGAGAAGATTGAAAGTAGACAGTGCCAGCAATAACGAGATCGGTTACGTGCACTTGAAGGCCATGGGCGGCGATGACATGGACGACTTTGTAAAACAGTTTTACCCCATTTTCAATCGCAAAGGGCTGATACTTGATGTACGCGAAAATTTTGGCGGCAACATTGATAGCTGGGTGCTGGAGAAACTGCTGCGTAAAGCATGGATGTACTGGCAAGGCCGTACAGGCGGGCCAACCTGGAACATGCAATACGCCTTCCGTGGCCACATGGTGATCCTGTGCGACCAGCAAACTGCATCAGACGGGGAAGCCATTACAGAGGGCTTCAGGAGGCTTGGTTTGGGCAAGGTGATAGGTATGCGTACCTGGGGCGGCGAGATATGGCTATCATCAGACAACCGTATGGTTGATAACGGCATAGCCAGTGCTGCCGAAATGGGCGTATTTGGGCCTGAAGGAAAATGGCTGATAGAAGGCCGCGGCGTAGAGCCGGATATAGAAGTCGACAACCTGCCCTACGAAACCTACAGGGGAAAAGACGCGCAACTGGAGGCTGCCTTAAACTACCTTAAACAACAAATAAAAGAACACCCGGTAGAAAAGGTGGTATCGCCAAAATTCCCGGATAAATCCTTCAAATATTAACAACACCGATAGCTGGTCCATAAATAGCCGTTAGCTATTTATGGACCAGTTTATCTCTGCATTAATATCGATATAGCATCGCTCGTTATTTAAGGTAGCTTACATATAATAAGGACACGCCCTGGCGGGGCAGGTTTATTACTTTACTTATGCTTGCGTTGGCAAGGGTTAACACCGTAGGCTTTCCGATTGATTTTAACATTCCTGCCTGCTCTAATTGCGCTATCTGGGCTACCGTTGGTGAAGCCGGAGATCCCATTTTTTTCCATACGGCGTAGGAATTACTGTGCTCATCATCAATGCGGTATTCGGTAATTTTAACTTTTTTAGCGTCGCTGCGTAGCCCCGTAATATTCACGGTAATAGGCTCGGCATCGCTTTGCTTGTCTTTATCCGCATAGTTCCAAACCATAACGGTTACCTGCTTATCGTTTTTTGATGCCAGCCCGCCTATATCTGTTTGCTGCCCGCGAATGCTGGAATCGAGGATGGTTTTAAGATCGTACATGCGGTTACCTATAACCTTTACCCTCGTTCCTTTCATCTTACCAAACATCCTGAAAACATTCAGCACAGGTTTATCCACCCCGTTAGTAGCCAGATCCCGAAAACCTGCAAACCACGGCTGGTTTTCAAACTCGAACGACCAGCTAACCGCACCGATCAGGTTAGTTTTATAAGTGTCCATCAATTCGTAAACCCTGGCAAACGAAGCCGCGGTATAACTGGAGTACATAGTGCCGTTGCGGTAAGCATTCTCGGGATTGGTTGACATCCCGCAGGCAGCGCAACCCTCCGGATCGGATTCGCCTATCACGATAGGGATGTTCTTAAGCGCAGCGAAAGAGTTGATCTCTTTAAAATGCCCGGCAATATCATTAAGCTGCCGCTTAATGCTCATCACAACCGTGTCTTTATCCAGTCTTGGCGCTCCCTTTGCATGAAACAACACCAAATCAAGTGGCGACCCTATTTTACCGGTTACATAATTGGTATCAAGCAGACAGTGCCGTAAAAAACCATCGAGCCATTTTTCGCCTCCGCCTGTAACATCGGGGCCTCCAATGCGTGCGGTAGGCAATGCGCGTTTCACCGCGTTGGCGGCATAATCATATAATTTATAAAATTCGGCCGGGGTGCCTTTCCAGTAAACAATGTTTGGTTCGTTCCATACCTCCCAATACCAGCTTTCTACTTCCTTTTTTCCGTATCGGGCAACGCAATGGTTTACCCACTGGTAAACCAGCTCACCCCACTTTTTATAATCTTTAGGCGGATACGCCCAGCCGGTTTCAATCTTCCCATAGTTCTTGCCGGGTTTCCAACTATGCTGGTATGGTTCCGGCATTACCGATAACGCTTTTGGCATAAAGCCAATCTGCGCCAGTGGCTTCATACCGCGTTTAATGTAAGTATCAAAAATACTGTCTACTATACGGTAGTTGTAAATAGGTTTCCCATCGGCATCTTCGGTATAAATATTGGTCGATCCCCATTTTAAGGCAGGTGTGCCATCTCCGGTGGTCAACAGGTTATGCGCACGCACATATACCGGTACGGGGCTAAGCGCGGCAAGTTCCGTCAGGAGTTTGCGCCGATCCTTCATATAGGTGTAATTAGGTTCGTCATAGCCAAACCACGCCCACAATGGCCGCATCTCTCCAAGCTCCTGTTGCAGGTTTACGTTAATAACTGCGGGTGTTTTTTGCGCATAAACTTTGCCGCATAGCACAACAAGCATCAATAATAGTACACCAAGTTGTTTCATAGGTTAAAATTTAACGGTTAAGCTAAGCAAATTAATTCGGGCGTTAATGTATTAAAATTAAAACGGATACTTATATATCTCCCACATTCTTTGGCAATAACAGATTGCTATTATTCTTAAATTAATTTAGCTTTGTTTTAGTATAAACCTGATATAAACTTAATGAACATCGTAGCGGAGCAATCAACTATCCCGGGGCTCATCCGGAATGTTGTAGCGAATATACACCCGGATACCAAAACCTTTATGATGCATAAGGTAAAGGATACCTGGGTAGAGATCACCTATAAACAAGCTTTAGAGAACATCGACGCCATATCGGCCTGGTTTCTGGAT
>CBFGNE010000063.1:0-10445 GCA_965649995.1 uncultured Mucilaginibacter sp. | reverse complement strand
ATGAGTGGTCTTGGCAATCCTTTTCACGATAGGGGTGATCGAAACAACTTTCCGGCAGATGATTTTAATAATTACTCCTTTGGTATAACCATGGAGTATGTAAATCATGCAGATTTTCCAATAGCTGGAATGTTAACAACACATAAATCGAATGCTATAGGCGGCAGGGGTTTTCAGCAACTCGTTAATACTGACAATGGTGTAACTTATATTAGAGGTGGGTATTATGCCGGTTGGGGAACTTTCAGACTGATTACCCCAGCTTAGCATGGATTCTACATTTCAATCGTTACAGGCTCGATATGACCGGGTGTTAAAGCCTGTGCACTCAAGGCCTTTGATATCCATTTTGTGCTGTAACGCTGCTAACGTTTAAAAAGTGCTGAAATTTAACCGGCCTGAGCACCTCGCTTACAGAGCTTTTCCAATTCCAGATAGCGGCGTCACAGTCAGAGACCTTCCAACCAATCCGTTCTGTACGACAACTTCCTGCCCAACTCAATAGAGGGTTTTTCAACTTTTATAAACATCGCTTTAGCACATATGATCACCAAAATGAGCATGGAAATATCGGCAACAATATTTAAGCTCAGGCGCTGCTGCACTGCTAAATTTGCTTTTATAAAACCAAATAAATAAATCCCAACGGGTACATGTATTAAATAAACGGAGTACGAATAATCGCCCAGGCGGCTAAAAAAATTATTTTTTAGCGGGAAACGGCTATTCAGCAAAATGAGTACGCATACCAGCAGCGAAGTGAAATAATAAATAGAAGATGGGTGTTTAACATAAGCGCCGATAGCTGATAATAAAAGTAAGCCTACCGCAAAAAACAAATCCTCGCCCCGGTGTATAACCGAATAAAGTGCATAACCCAGCATAAAAACAGGAAGTTCGTTAAAAAAGAACAGAAACCCTGCAGGCTTTTGAGGGATAAAAATAGCTGCCGCTGTTAATAGTAACAGGAAGCCCCATTTGGCCCGGCCGCCGATAGCTAAAGCAACAAAAACCAACAGGTAAAAGCATATTTCGTACGGCAGGGTCCAGTAAACCCAGTTGATGGTACGCACGGTAGAAAGTGGTTCGGTGTATAAACAAAGGGTGGCTGCTATATCGCCCGGGGAATTTGGCAGCGCCGTTGCAGAATTGGTACCTGTAACAATTTTTAACGCTACAGCTGAGAGGCATACCAACAAAATGCTAAACCAATAGGGCGGGTATATCCTAAAAAAACGCCTCACTATAAAACTAAAAGGTGTTTTGGCATGCTGCCCGGCAATGCAGATACAATAACCACTAATGACAAAAAACACCGGCACCCCCAAATAACCAAATTTACAAAATGCCCGGTACCAATTATCAATATAAGGTATCCCCGCATTGAAATGGAATAATGCCACCCATGAGGCGGACAAAAACCGCAAAAGATCAATTAAATAATTACGTTTTGAGTCGTTTGGCTTAAGCATCAATAAACAGGAAGCATTTAATTTTAACGGGGCACCTGGCAGTATCGCCAAAGCTAAGCAAAATCGTTGTCATCGTTTAATAAACGCCAAACCTTCAAAAATCCATTATTAACAACTATAAACATATTTTCACATGCAAAAACCGCTCACCATCCTTCAGCGCATCCTAAGCGACACGCCGGCCTTTTTTAAACGTGCCCAACTTTTTGGCCTAAGTTTAGCCGGGCTGGGCACTTCGCTTACCCAAATTGCCGGCATACCCGGCAAACTCTCTACTATACTAATCTCCATAGGCTCAACTATGGCTGTTGTGTCGCAATTTGCTGTAAAGCAATGGCCATCGAAAGAAGCGCCGAGCGATGCCCCTAAATAAACCCGCCATTGAGTCGATTTAATTACACCCCATTTTTAAACATTAACCCATGACAACATTTGAACACCGCGAACTTAAAGGCATCACTATTAAAAACATAGTGGTTACTATCGTCAGCACGGCCAGTATTGTAGTATCGGTAATGACTACTTACTTTCAATTAAAAGGTGAGATCCGCGACCTGAAAGTAACACAGGATGCCCAAACCCGTGTAAACGAGATCCGGTTGAAAGTGCTTGAGGGACAGGTGGCCCTTTTACAGCGCGAAGTGGAGGAGATCAAGTCGCGTAAATATTGATCTTATAATCTTCCATGCTTCAGTTTAAGCTGTGTTTTATGATCAGGCGCGACAAACATCATAAGCCGGTGCAAGTTACAAGCGCTATCCCTGCCTCATCATAAATTTACTCATTAAGTTATTTTATAAAAACTTTGCAAACTAACTACCAGCCCATATATATTTGCACCCCTCAAAAATCAACCAAGCCATGAGCCACCACAATTTAAACAACCAGGAGTTTCTTCGGCAAATAGAAACTGTTACCATCGACCCGGAGCTATTTAACCATGAGGCACATATCCGTATGGCATGGCTATATTTAAATGAGTTTGAAAAGGACACAGCGCTCGGTCGCATCAGCGCCGGCATCAAGGGCATCGATGCCAAATACGCCGGTGGGATGAAATACCATCACACTATCACTATGGTTTTTGCCAATAGTATGGTTGCATTGATGCAGGGTAAAATCCATAAAACCTGGCAGGAGTTTGTAGCCGCAAATGCGGGAATAGGCATTTCAAAAAGTTTTTTGGCGGAGTATTATTCGGATGATTTGCTTTATTCTGAAGAAGCCAAAGCCGGGTTTGTGATGCCAGATAATAAGCCGCTGCCGTCGATTTAGCTCCATGCTGCTATTAGCCATGGCTGGTTGAAGGCGAAAATTCCGAAAGAAGCAAATCATTAAGGAAAGCGACAGTTTAAGACCGATACCGAAGTGGACGTATTACGCCATTCGGTTGCCGGCAAAGAAGGCGAATTTATTGACTCGCAAAACGATGAGCTTATTAGCTATTCTTGCTTGCCCTCACCTCAAAATCCTCCTGGTGCGAAAATATTTTGCCGTCGTATTCCCAGTCCAACGTCAGTTTCCACTTGCCTTCGCTGCAATCGGCAAGCGGTATTTCTACTAAATTATCTTTCGTGCTTTCCACCCTTACCCTGATGCCGCAATCAGCAACGGAGTTCACCGGAGTAAGTGTAGCATTACCCCTCACCGGGTGGTTGAAGTTAAATTGTATGGCTTTCATATTTAGGTAAATTGATTACGCCAATTTAAAACATCAAGCGCCCAAAAAAAATGACGGCCGTCACAAAGCGCCCTGTAAATTTCCCAATGGCAGTTTTAACAGCACCTCTTCAAATGCCTGTAGTTGCTCTTTTGCTGAAGCAGGCAGGGCAAGCACATCACCAAACAATGCTTTATAATAAGCAATGCCGTTTAAGAGCTGGTTCTTAAATTTTAATAACTGGTTCTTCTTTTTATCAGTTAACCCGGCAATGTTTTGTTGTATATCTTTTTGCAGGTAATTTACGTAAAGATCGAGCTCTTTTAAAAACATATGAGGCCGCGCCACCTGCTTTAAAAGATCCAGCTTGCCATAAATATGCCCAACCATTTCATCTAAGGAAAAAGTCCGTTTAAAATAAGCCAGATTGGGGCCGGGGCAAATGGCCACCGCAGTATTTTCTTTAGGTTTCGCTATATCATACTTCAAGTACACCGATGAACATAACCCTTCGCAAAGGCATATTTTTTCGGTGATACTATTTAGTGCGCTCTGATGAGCATCGTCAGTGAGGTGCTGCCCGTTCAGTTGTTTTATTTTAAGGTTTTGGTACTCCCTGGATGCTGTGCAAATTGGTTGCTCTGTAAACTCGGTATTACTGCACAGGAATTTCTTGGTACATGGGCTCCCCGGGCGGTTGTTTTTTATACGGCTTAACCTCAGCTGCTCCGAAGAGCTTTGCTTAAAATTATTAAACAGTATGCCAAGTGGCGATGCGTTGCTCAGGTAATAATCATTTTCGCGGGCGCCGGCCAGTTTGGTCAGTGTTTCATCATCTACGTTGGTAGCTTCGGGTACCAGCAGGAAAGGGCTCCCCCAGCCTGTTCCGTCCAGGTTATAATAACGCGTTAAAAATTCCCCCTCATCCGCAGTACCTATCCCACCTTGCACGGTTATCCGCTGTACCGGGGCTTTTTTTGTTACTACCCCTTTCATCAGCAATGCGCTATCGAATAAGTTGTATAACTCATCCAGCATTTCTGCACGGCGTGTTTTAAACTCCTCCAATATAGGCCCAAGCAGGAATCCTTCCGTTGCAAAAGCATGCCCACCACAGTTTAACCCCGATTCTATCCTGAACTCGGACACCCACAATCCTTTCTTTGCCAAAAATTTTGCCTGTATAAACGCAGAGCGAAAATCACTTACTTTCAGGATGATCTTTTTCTTCAGCTGACCGTCGCCGGCAGGGAAAAAGTCGGCAAAGTTTTCAAGGTAACTATATAACCGTGGGTTCATGCCGGCAGATAAAACAACTGATGACTGCAAAGTACTTGCGGCAAAGCCCCGCAAGGCAGCAAGCGCATCGGTGTTTTCATCGCCGGTGTAGTTGCCATCGGCATTAAAATTCATCTTATCTACCTTAGCCATTATATTAACATCGATAGCTCCCTGTTCCATTTTTTTGAGCAGAATGGCTTTAAACATCCTTTTTTGCTCCCCCTCAGGATAATCCATCATCAGGTCGTAGCCTTGTTTGAGTTGCGAACTTTCGGGTAGTAATTCAAAATAACGGTCAAGGTCGCTGCCTGTACCGAAACTTTTCCGGCGCATATCCGCAAACTGTTGCCGTACCAGTTCATCTACTAGGTTTAAATAGGCGGTTACCCGTTTAGCACGGTAATCATCTTCTGTTTTCTTTATCGGCATAAACGCCTTTTCATTTTCGGTGGAATGGTACTCGCGCATTCGCTCTATCAGTTCATCGTCTACAACAGACATTACTGACGCTATGCCGTAGCGCGCTACTTTAAGGGGAGTATCTATAGAAAAACCCAGTCCTAACACGGGTATATGAAATGTATGGCTCATGGGCCAAAAGTATCGTTATACCCGCGCAAGAAAATTGACTACCGTCACTTTTTGCATAGCCCTTCATCATTATTTAAGCGTACCAAAACCGGCAGCTTTGAATAATTAAAATTAAGATATGACGGAGAGCACTTTTACCGAAGCTACCATTTGTTACCATTGCGGTGACGAATGTTTAAGCACACAATACGTGGAAGAAGAAAAACACTTCTGCTGCCTGGGCTGCAAAAGTGTTTACACCATATTATCGGCTAATAATCTTTGTAGTTACTATAATTTTAACGACCACCCGGGCCTAACCCGCGCCCGTACCGACAAACGGTTTGATTACCTGGACGAACCAAGCATAGTACAAGAGTTGATCGACTACAAGGATGATGAGCTCACCATAGTTACCCTTTACATTCCGCATATCCATTGCAGTTCGTGCATTTGGCTGTTAGAGAAACTGAATAAATTTAACCCTGCTATATCCTACAGCCGCATCGATTTCCTGAAAAAGCAGTTGAACATTAAGTATAATAATAAAAAGCTAAGCCTGAAGCAACTGTTAGAGTTACTTTTTGATATCGGTTACGAGCCGGCAATAAACCTGCAGGATGTTATAAAGAAACAAAACACTATTAAAGATAACCTGGTGCAACGTATTGCGGTAGCAGGTTTTTGTTTTGGCAACGTAATGCTGCTTAGCTTCCCCGAATACCTCGGGCTATCATCTTTTGAGCAAACCTTCAAACATTTTTTTGGATGGATGAACATCCTCTTTTCGTTGCCGGTGGTATTTTATAGCGGGCGCGAATACTTTATTTCGGCATGGCAAAACCTTAAGAATAAAGTTTTAAATATCGATTTCCCATTGGCGCTTGGTATAGCTGTCCTATTTATCCGCACGGTTGTAGAAATTGCAAATAATGCGGGTGCCGGCTTTGCCGATACATTATGTGGCCTTGTATTCTTTTTGTTAATAGGCAAATTTGTTCAGCGCAAAACATACCATCATATTTCCTTCGAGCGCGACTACCGCTCCTTTTTCCCGGTTGCGGTGCAGGTGGTGGAAAATGACGTGGAAACGCCAATACCGCTTGCCGGTTTAAAAGTGGGGCAACGCATTGTTTTACGCCATAACGAGATCATACCTGCCGATGCCATTTTATTAAAAGGCGATGCACTGATCGATTTCAGCTTTGTTACCGGCGAATCGGTACCCATTAGTAAAACATTAGGAGAAATTATTTATGCAGGTGGCAGGCAAACAAGCGAGGCAATAGAACTTGAAGTGGTGAAGCCGGTATCGCAAAGCTACCTCACCCAGCTTTGGAACAACGAAGCGTTTACCCGCCAGCAGGACAACCGCATGGCAACCTTTAACGAACGCGTAAGCAAGTATTTTACCATGGTGCTACTCATCATCGCTTTCGGTTCGCTTATATTTTGGCTGCCGACAGATTTAAACCGTGGCCTGGCGGCGTTTACAGCTGTGCTTATTGTTGCCTGCCCTTGCGCGCTGGCTTTAAGTACGCCTTTCACCATGTCGGCCGCGCTCAGCATATTTGATAAGAACCTTTTTTACCTTAAAAACACAGCAGTAGTTGAGCAACTGGCTAAAATAGATACCATTGTATTTGATAAAACTGGCACAATAACCACAGCCGGCAACAATAATATCAGCCTAACCGGCACATTAAGCCCGCCGCAAATGCAGATGATATATAGCGTTTGCATAAACTCTACCCACCCATTATCGCGCATGGTATGCCAGTATCTAGGCGCCGTAGAAAAACTTCCGGTTAGCAACTATAAAGAGACACCCGGCAAGGGAATTACTGCATTTGTTGGCAACGATGAGGTTAAAGTAGGCAGTGGCCGCTTTATGTTTGGGATGTACAACGAAGATAAAGGCACCACCAAAGTACACCTGATGATAAATGGGGATTACTTAGGCTATTTCTCGTTTAAACAAAGCTACCGCGATGGTTTGCAAGAAACCGCCCGGCAATTAGCAGGTTACCAGATGTTCCTCATATCCGGCGATAGCGACCACGAGAAAGAAGCTCTTATGCCGGTATTTAAAAGTGCCGAAAGGATGAACTTCAACCAATCGCCCCAAAATAAACTTGGCTTTATCCAGTTGCTTCAGCATTTAAAGGGGAAGGTGATGATGATGGGCGACGGGCTTAACGATGCCGGCGCCCTTAAACAAAGCGACCTGGGTATAGCGGTTACGGATAACATCAACAACTTTTCGCCGGGTTGCGATGCGATATTGGATGGGCGTTCTTTTAATAAGCTGCCGGCATTCCTCCAGTTTTCTAAAAGTACGGTTACCATTATTCATTGCTCGTTTGCCATCTCGCTTACTTATAACCTAATAGGCCTAAGCTATGCGGTTACCGGCAACCTATCGCCGCTTACGGCAGCCATATTAATGCCTTTAAGCACGGCAACCATTATTTCATTTACTACCGTAGCAACGCATTTTGCTGCAAAGAGGAGGAATTTAGCATGAGCATTATTTACTTTTTGATAGGCTGCAGCGTGTTATTGGCCCTGGTGTTTTTACTGGCTTTTTTTTGGGCACAGCGAACGGGGCAAAATGATGACCTCTACACGCCATCCGTACGAATCTTATTTGACGACGAACCGGAACAGCCTGAGAAAAAGTGATAGCGATCACCTTTTCTCAACACCGCCATCATTCTTAGCTCACCCGGCTTAAAATACTTTTACACCATAATTAAACAACACCATATGCAGCCCGAAAAATTTTACTATGATAATAAGATCGTGCGGAATTTTGGTATTGCTACCATTGTATGGGGCATTATCGGAATGACGGTTGGCCTTATTGCCGCCATCCAGTTATTTAAGCCCGGCATGAACATGGGCAACCAGTACACCACCTTTGGTCGTATACGCCCGTTACACACCAATGCGGTAATTTTCGCATTTGTGGGCAATGCCATATTTATGGGCGTTTACTATTCATTACAACGCCTTCTAAAGGCCCGCATGTTTAGCACATTTTTAAGCAGCCTGCACTTTTGGGGTTGGCAGCTTATTATCGTATCGGCAGTAATAACCTTACCACTCGGGCTTACAACATCACATGAGTACGCCGAGTTGGAGTGGCCCATTGATATTGCCATTACTATTATATGGGTAGTATTCGGCATAAACATGTTTGGCACCATATTTAAACGCCGCGAACGGCACTTATATGTTGCCATTTGGTTTTACATCGCAACATTTGTAACCATTGCGGTACTGCATATCGTAAACTCCTTTGAGTTGCCGGTTTCTCCGTTTAAAAGCTACATGGTATACGCCGGTGTGCAGGATGCCCTGGTGCAATGGTGGTACGGCCACAATGCAGTAGCGTTTTTCCTTACTACACCTTACCTGGGTATGATGTATTACTTTTTGCCAAAAATGGCAAACCGCCCCATCTACTCCTACAAATTAAGTATCCTGCATTTTTGGGCGCTGATATTTATTTATATATGGGCAGGACCACACCACTTACTGTATAGCACACTGCCAGGCTGGGCACAATCGTTAGGAGTTGCATTCTCCATTATGCTGATAGCACCAAGCTGGGGAGGTATGATCAACGGCCTGCTTACCTTGCGTGGCTCATGGGATAAGGTGCGCGATGATGTGATCCTGAAATTTATGGTGGTTGGGCTAACAGCGTATGGTATGGCCACATTTGAAGGCCCGATGCTATCGCTAAAACAAATAAACGGGCTGGCACACTTTACCGATTGGATAGTGGCGCACGTACACGTAGGCGCTTTGGGTTGGAACGGTTTCTTAACCTTCGCTATTTTGTACTGGCTTATTCCACGTATTTATAAAACAGAACTTTACTCAAAAAAAATGGCCTCTTTCCATTTTTGGATAGGCACACTGGGGATACTATTTTACGCGATACCTATGTATTGGGCAGGTTTTACCCAAGGCCTAATGCTTAAAGAGTTTACCCCCGAAGGGATGCTTAAATACCCAAGCTTTTTAGAAACCACGCTGCGTATTATACCTATGCACGTAATGCGCTCTATCGGCGGCACGTTTTATTTGTTAGGCGTTGTCGTAATGGCATATAACCTTGCCCGCACCATGATGCAGGGCAAACTGGTTGCCAACGAAGCGGCCGAATCGATGCCTTTGGAAGCCGTGAACGAGGCGGCCGACAGCGGCTGGCACCGCAAGCTGGAACGCAGGCCTATTCAACTAATGGTAGCAGCTCTAATAGTGATACTCATTGGTACAGTGATAGAGCTAATGCCAACGATGACTATTGCTTCTAACGTGCCTACCATTGCCAGCGTAAAACCTTATACCCCGCTAGAACTGCAGGGCCGCGATATCTACATCCGCGAAGGCTGCTCTAACTGCCACTCGCAAACAGTAAGGCCATTCCGGTCAGAAACCGAACGCTACGGCGAATACAGTAAAGCCGGCGAATTTGTGTACGACCACCCATTCCTTTGGGGATCTAAACGTACCGGGCCAGATTTGGCGCGCGAAGGGCAGAAATATGGCAACGCCTGGCATTATAACCACATGATGGACCCAAGGCTGATGTCGCCGGGAAGTATAATGCCAAATTACGATTGGTTGATAACGCAAAAGCTTGATACCACCACCACCAGGGCAAAAATACACGCCATGCGCACGCTGGGTGTACCTTACCCAGTTGGGTACGAAAATAAAGCCAATTACGATTTGAATAATCAGGCCACACAAATAGTAGATAACCTGGCAAAAGATAAGATAAAGGTGAAAAATGACAAAGAGATAATTGCCGTTATTGCTTACCTGCAAAGGTTAGGCGTGGATATTAAAGCAAATAAAACCGCATTAAATAAGTAAAACCATGTTTAAACAATTCACCGAGAACATAAACGGGCACCAGGTTTACCTGCTTAGTTCATTGGGTATATTCCTCGTTTTTTTTATAGTAGTTACCGTAATACTGTTGAAGTTAGGCAAAAGCCATGTAGACCACATGAGCAGCCTTCCACTTGCCGAAGACGCTATCGATCCATCTAAAACTCTGGTACAATGAAACAGCGCATTTTATTAACTGTCATAATTACCCTTTTTGCACAGCAGCTTTTTGCACAAAACGATAGCATGGTGTCTGCAGATATGCAAAATTACATAGGCTACGGAGCCATTGTAACCATGCTATTGGTGTTTTTAATTGCTTTGCTGGTTTTATTAAGAGCATTTAAAGTACTTACCAGAGTAATATTAAAATCACAGGGGTACACCGCAAAGCAAATAGAAGCAGAACTAAAGCCGGCAAAAACACCAGGCAAACCCAAAACGGAGGTATGGCATAAGCTATTATCGTTGAGGCCGATGTCGGAAGAAAAGGATTTGATCATTCCACACGAATACGATGGGATACAGGAGTTGAACAACCCCACTCC
>CBFGNE010000062.1:0-10448 GCA_965649995.1 uncultured Mucilaginibacter sp. | reverse complement strand
AATTAGCCCTTTGGATAGTGGCGAGGCCATTTGTGCCGATACTGCTATAGAACCTGCAGACTCGCCTGCAATGGTAACCCGTTTAGGGTCGCCGCCAAAGGCGGCTATATTTGCCTGTACCCAGCGCAATGCTGCGTTCTGGTCCATCAACGCATAATTGCCCGATGATTTGTGCGGCGATTCTTTGCTTAATTCCGGGTGGGCTAAAAAGCCGAATACGCCCAACCTGTAGTTTACCGTAAGTGCTATAATGCCCCGATTCGCCATGCTTTCACCATCGTAGCGTGCCTCAGACCCATCGCCGGCCACAAAACCGCCGCCGTAAAAGTAAACCAGCACCGGCATTTTAGCTGCCGTTTTTTTTGCGGGCACCCATACATTAAGGTAAAGGCAATCCTCGCTCATGCCCGGCGAACGGAAGCCCATATCGCCAAACACTTTTTTTTGCATGGCGTTATAGCAAAAAGCATCGCATTTGCGTATGCCGCCCCAGTTATTTACCGGCTGCGGGTCTTTCCACCGCAAATCGCCGATAGGCGGCTGGGCAAACGGTATCCCTTTAAAGCTAATAACGCCAGATTTTTCGGTTACGCCCTCTACCTGCCCATTTACCGTTTTTACGAGCCTTTGGGCAAAAGCAATGGTAACAACCATTTGCACAAGCACAACAAGTGTTAATTTTTTCATTCTGATTTTTGTTTATTGGTGGTTAGCCGGATAAAAAGGGCTCGATACTATCACCGAATCCATTATTGTAACATAATGTTACAATAATAATTTGTAATATTGGCATTATCAAATTTATTTGTTTGCGGCAGGTTAATAATGAATAATAACCCTACACCAAAAGAAGACAGCCCCGCCGGCGAAGGGTTTATCCCTCACCTGGCGGTTGATGCCGTGATATTTGGCTTTCACAATCAGCAGCTAAAGGTATTGCTGATGCGTTACAGCAACACGGGGCTTTATGCCCTGCCGGGCGGCTTCGTCCGCCTCAACGAGAACCTTAACGATGCCGCCAAACGCGTAGCATCAGAAAGGACCGGCTTAACCGATATATTTTTAGAACAATTCCACGTATTTGGCGACCTGGCCCGGCACGATCCATCCCCTTTTATTGCCTTCGCTTCGGCCGATGGGTCAGAGCCCGACCCAAACCACTGGCTGTTTCAGCGCTTCATCAGCGTGGGTTATTTCGCCCTGGTAGATTTTACCAAAGTTACCCCTATGCCCGATAAAATATTCGATAGCTGCGGCTGGTACGATTTAAACGCAATACCCAAATTGATACAAGACCATACGGCCATCGTGGGCAAAGCGCTGGAATCGTTAAGGATTATGCTTGATGATAAGCTTGTTGGTTTTAACCTGCTGCCGCAGGATTTTACCATGAGCGAACTGCAGACCCTCTACGAAACCATCCTCGATAAAAACTTACTTCGGCCGGCATTCCAGCGTAAAATGCTCAGTTTGGGCATACTGGAGCGTGTAGCAAAAAAATATAGCGGCGGTGCCCATAAAGCACCATATTTATACCGCTTTGTATCTAAATAGTTTGCTATTTTTATACGCGATGAAACCTACCGTTATAATAGAATACTGCCCAAAATGCAACTGGATGATGCGCGCGGCCTATATGGCGCAGGAATTGCTTACAACCTTCAGTGATGAACTTTACGGCGTAACCCTGCAACCAAGCGAAACCAGCGGGCGCTATACCATCAGGGTAAATGACGTGGAACTGTTCGACCGGAAACGGCAGGGGCGTTTCCCGGAGGTAAAAGAGTTGAAACAATTGGTGAGGGATGTAGTTTGCCCTGGGAAAAGTTTGGGCCATTCAGATAAATCATAATTTTTTACTTAATTTTCAGCCGTTAGCTTAACAAACTTTGTTTACGTAACTTTGCAGCTTAATTTTTAAAATGCTATCCAAAAAAACTAAATACGCTATAAAAGCGCTGGTAGCCATGGGCAAAAACATGGATAAACCGCCCATGCAGATATCAAAAATTGCCGAAGTGGAGAAAATCCCTAAGAAATTTTTGGAACAGATACTTTTAGACCTGCGAAACGCGGGCTTTTTGTACAGCAAAAAAGGTGCAGGCGGTGGTTACAGCCTAAATAAAGATCCGAAAGAGATTTTTCTGGTAAGCATTATGCGTATTACCGATGGCCCTATTGCTATGGTACCCTGCGCCAGCCTTAATTTTTATCATCGTTGTGATGAATGCCACCAAGAACGCACCTGCGGCATCCGCGATGTGTTTATTGAGGTACGGGATGCTTCGCTAAAAATTTTATCAGAAACCAGCATAGCTGATATTATAGCCAGGGAAACGAGTTTGATAAACCTATAAGTTGAAATTCTAAAGCCTAAAGCCTGAAATTCTAAAACCTAAATCGCGAAATTCTAAAGCCTATAATATTTTATCGGCAAACTGCGGCCGCCTATTTTACGTTGGTTAACTATGCGTAATTTAAAATATGCTTTACTAATTGTTTGTGGCCTGGTGTATTCGCTTTACTTATCGGCGCAGCAAAACAATACTGTATACACTTATAAAAAAGCTACCGAAGGTGGCACCGGCAAGTTTTACCTTGGGCGCGAAACAGCACAAGTTATGAGTTTTGATGGCGCGGCCTGGTTAGAACGCAACACCCGCCAGCAGGAAGAGAATGCGGACCTTGCTATAGCAAAACTGCCAATTACAGCTAACAGCATAGTGGCGGATATAGGCGCCGGCACAGGTTATTATACTTTCCGTATTGCACCAAAAGTTAATAAGGGTAAAGTTTACGCCGTAGAGATACAGAATGAAGCTATCAATTACCTGAAATTTAGGAGCCGGAAACTGAAGCAAGATAATGTTACCGTTGTAAAAGGCGGCGAACGTTCCCCAAACCTGCCCGCTAATACCATAGACCTTGCGCTAATGGTGGATGTTTACCACGAACTGCTTTATCCACGGGAAATGCTGCAGGCTATCCGCGCAGCCTTAAAGCCAAACGGAAAACTTTTATTGTTGGAGTACCGTGCGGAAGACCCGGATGTGCCGATAAAGAAGCTGCATAAAATGAGCATTAAACAGGTAAATACAGAAATGGCCGCAAATGGCTTTCACCTGGTGCAGGATGGGGAGTTTATGCCCATTCAGCACTTTTTGGTGTACCAAAAGGACTAAGCGTTACTCATTTATTTTCTCGGAGATATTTTTAATGGCCTCATCGAGGCGTTTGGCAGAGCTAAGCAGGTATTCTTCGCATTGCTTGTATTCCTCTTTGTTATTGTCGCTATGCTGAATGATATCCATAATGCCGAGGATATTGGTAAGGTGTTTGCGTACTTCGTGCGAGTTGATAAACGCAAGTTCAGCCTTTTTTGTAGCAAAAAGCAGTTGCTCGTAATGCCTTTTCTGTTTTACGTTACGGTATATAAGCGCAATAGCCACAATGATGAGAGCCGAAACCACCACCATAAATATTAGCCATAGCCTTTCTTTTTCATAAACGGCCGTGCGTTGTACGTACAAGTTTTCCGCCTCATCTATTTTTATTTGGGATGATATATCCCCCACCTGGGCCAGCCTGCGGTTATTCTCCTGCGATTCTTTCAACGCCATCATAAAATTATCGGCTGCCAACTTATTATCGCCTTTTTGCTGCGCTATTTGTGCCAACAGCTCGTACAGGTGGTATTTAATTTCGGGGTGGTTGTTTGCCGCCGCAATAGCCAGTTGCCCATCCACTTTCTTCTTTGCCGAATCGAGTTGCCCGTTCATAAAATAAGCGTCGGCCAGGCGCTGATCTTCCAACTCGTTGTAAATATATTTAGGGTTTTTAACCAGCGTTTGTATTTGTTTTATGGCGAGGGGGTAATCGTGTTTCAGTAGCGTTATATAATAAGCAGTACGCTGGCGGTAATTAAATATCTTATAATTCTTATTGCGCGGGTCATTCAATTTAGCATGATACGCCTTTAACGAATCGAGGTTGTTTTTCCTAAAATAGTTTTCAGACTTATTATAATATATTACGCTTGATAGCAAAGTCATATTTTTTTCGTCGTTGCTTATTAGCGCCAAAGCCTTGTCCAGGTAGTTTAACGACTGGGTATAGAACCCCGATTTGTAATAAAGATCGGATATATTGATATTAAGCGAGGCTTGCGGCCTGTTATCTTTCAGCTTATCCTTCAATTTTAACACCTCTTTTTTGGCCAAACGGTAGTTATAAATGGCATCAATAAAGTTCCCCCGGTCGGTTTGAATAAAGCCTAAATGTGTATAAAACTGAAACAATAAATAAGGGTCGTTCCGCTTATCGGCCAGTTGAATGGCCTTATTCATATAAACTTCTGCATCCTTTAAATTGTGCTGTTTATATAAAGCAAAGCTTGCCATAAAGGTAGAAAATGCATCCTTATCAACCATGCCGTATTTTATAAACGCCTGGTTAAAAGTATCTTGCACGGCAACAAGCTTAGTTTCTATCGATGCCTGTATGTAATTTTTTACAAATACAACAAGCCTTTTTTGCCTCAAAAAATCATCTTTTTGCTGCAGTATATCTGCTAAGGTATCACGGTTAATTTTTGGTTGATGCGGCGGCACAACTATTGCATCAGGGACAGATGCCCTTAGTGAAATAGTAATTAGGAGGGTAATATTTAAAGCAAAAAATAGCTTTCTGAGCATGAAGTATATTTTCCATAAATTTACGTTTGCCTTTGATAAAAACAAATTATACCTGCTTAAAACTTTTTAAAAAAAACCGGGTAATAATACGTGGTATGAAATGAGCAATAATCAAAACTTTTTTAAATTAACTACGTATTAATACCTGATAAACGATCTGTACTTATTAAACTTTTTTTTTAAAAAAAAACACGTATTTATACTTGGTTTACAAAATAATTATTATTTTTACACAATAAAAAAAGCGACAGCCGAAAAAACTACTACGAATCATGAAAAAAATTATACCTTTTGTTGCCCTGGCCCTTATTGCCACCAGCATTTATTCTTGCCAAAAAGACCATTCCGTTGCACCAAAAGGCACTATGGGCGCGTTATCTAAATCTAAAAAAGACACTACGCCACCGTCTTTCAAAGTATCAAGAGATACTACGCCACCTGCAGCTTCAACATTTACTGTACAAAGAGATACAACTCCTCCATCGAAATAATAACATTTCGTTGAGCTGTTAAAAATAAGTAGGCCTGTGCATTTTATGCACGGGCTTTTTTGCGTTGTATTAATCTCGCCAGTTGTATGTTAAAGTATGTATTATTATTTTGCGCCCTTAGCCTCGCCGCATGCCAATATCCTTCTACAAAAAAACCGGTTGACCTTAAAAGGGCCGCAGTGCCGGCTAAGCAAAGCTTGCCTTACGGGCAAGCCATATTAAATAAATACTCCTCTTATTTAAATGGCTTAGATACCACGAAGATGGAATCGGCAGTATTAGGTGCAAAAAAATATGCCCAATGGTTTGCCACTAAGGATGAAGCCACCAGGGATTCTGCATACCTTTTATTTGATGGTTTTTTTGCAAAGTTGAATAACGGCCTTGACCAATTGGACCATCAAGATCTCCACTTAGACTCCTTAGTGGTAGCAATACCGGGTAACGATACCGTGGCAAAACCCAGGCTTTCGGCAAAACTTTCGGCCTATGCCTATAAACTCAAAGAAAACGGCTTTTACGTATACATGTCTGAAGGAGATACCTATATTGGCCGCGACTATGATTTTGTTGCCAAATGGTTTTACCCATATGTTTCGGCTGTTTTAAAAGAATACCTTGCCCAACTTAATAAGGAAGAAAAGGAGGGTTTCCAGGAGGATGCAGGGCTAACTATTAGCCCCGTCCAACTCGCCGACCGGGCAATATGGTGGGAGAAGTTCACTTTTGAACACCCTGGTGCTATTATTTCGGGCGCGGCCAAAGCCAACTGGTCAGCGTACATGGGTACGCTATTAAACGGCATGGATAATACGCCGATAATGGATTACGACCCGGCCAAACTATCTGACTACTACAGCGAGGCTTATACATACCTTGAGAAGTCATTTCCAGCCAGCCAAACCAACAAACTGGTAAACCCTTATTTTAAGTTGCTTTTGAAAAACGACCGCAAGCAAGCCGATGTATTATTAAAAACTTATGAACAGAAACAACTGATCTAACTATCAAACTTATCCAGCAATTTCAACAGCGTTTCAAAATCTTTGGGGTATGGCGCGTGGATGGTTACCTCCTCTTCATTGGGCAATTTAAAGGTAACCTCGTATGCGTGGAGGGCAAAGCGTTTCATGATGGGCAACTCCTCCTGGCCTTTGCCCAATTGGTATTTCCGTTTTAGTTTAGAAAGAAATACCGGCTGGCCTTTATACATTTCGTCTCCCGCTATTGCGGCCCGCTGCGAGGCCAAATGGATACGGATCTGGTGCATACGGCCCGTTACCGGGCGGCATTCTACCAACGTATAATGTTTGTAGTACTTTAATGATTGAAACCACGTTTCGGCACGTTTGCCTTCCTGGCGGCTGATGGTTACGTTGCCTTTGCCCACGTTTAATATAGGCAAATCAATAAACAACTCTTCAAAAACATGCGTGCCATCAATTACCGCGTGGTACACTTTTTTAACCTTGCGCCGTTCAAACTGCATACTTACCGTGCGGTACGCTTCGGGGTTTTTAGCTATAATAAGCGCACCGGATGTTTCTTTATCAAGGCGGTGGCACACTTGGGCATCGTCGCTGTATTGTTTGGCCAGGCGCAGCATATTTATCTCGCCGCCCTCGCGCTCATCAAGCGAACTGATAAACGGCGGTTTGTTCACCACAATTACATCATCATCTTCAAACAGTATCAGGTCGGCAAATTTTGGAAACTTCATATTTTATAATAGCCCGCAAAAATACGGTTTATAAATTTAATACCGTCTATTACAGGGAAAGTGCCTGTACCGGGGCTAAAACAAATTTTATTTGCCCCTGTTATTACTCTGAAAAACAACACCATCTATCTACCTAAATAAAAACAACATGAGCACAGAAAACACACAACCCGAAGAAAAGGGCTTTTTTGAAAAGATAAAAGACACCATTGAAGAGTTTTGGGAAGGCACGAAAGATACTGCCGAAGACCTGAAAGAAAAAGCGGAAGACAAAATTGATGACATCAAGGAATCTGTTACGGCTAAGAAACAAACCGTAACTAAAAAAGCATCGGCAACAAAAAGCACCGTTGCTAAAAAAGTTGATGCTGTTAAAGCGGATGCGAGCAAAAAAGTCGCCGACACCACGGCGAAAGCAAAAAAGGAAACTGCTGCCATTAAAACCGCAGCGGCCGAAAAAGCAAAAACAGTAACCACAAAAGCCAAAGAAACTACAGCGGATATTAAAGCAAAAGCCGACGATAAAGTAAAAGCGGTAACAGCTAAAGCCAAGGCAACCACTGGCGAGGTTAAAAAAACAGCAACTGCGGCAGCAAGCAAAGCTAAAGCAAGCGCTGCAAAATCGGTGCCGACGGCCAAAGCAGCCGCTAAGCCGACAACCGCTACCCGCAAAAAAACAGCGGCAAAAGCCTAAAAGCATTGCGTAAAAAGAAAGCGGCGTCTGTGTGTAACGGACGCCGCTTTTTTGGATTTCCGACTTCGTACTTTCGGACTTTTGGACTCAATTATTGCCCCTGCGCCAAAGTATAGCCTATTTTGCCGCCAAATTTCATCAGGAACTCTACCGAGCAAACCTTAAAATCTTCGGACAGGTCGGCTGCGATATGCAGGATCTCTTTTTGGGTGATAGTAGTACCTTCCTTCTTTTCGAAACGGATGCGATACTCGTTCACCAGTTCGGTAAAAATAGAGCCGGTTGGCCATACCTGGGTACCACGGTTTGATATCATCACCAGCTGAAAATTATCGGTAGTTTTACGTTTTGCCAATTCGGCAAGTTCGGCCGGCTGCGCGTTCGATTCTACAAACACGTCTACCCCTACCATTTCCTCCTGCACATTGGTGCTTACAGTTAGCTTATTTTTTAAAGGGTGATCGTGATTGGCTTTATATTCAAAATCAGGTTGTGCAATCACCACGCCTTTTTGCGGCAATTGGCCAAGGTTTGCAATGATGGCATCTGCAAATTCATCGGTATTGGCGGATGGTTTGCTCCTGTCGCCAAAATCGCCGGTGTGGATACCCTGCTCTAAAGTATACAACAATGCGTTCTCGATGGTTGCGGCAGTCGTGGTAGCGCCTAAATAACGTAGCATCAAAATACCCGATAGTAATAATGCCGTAGGGTTGGCCACGCCGCGCCCGGCAATATCAGGTGCGGTACCGTGTACGGCCTCGAAGATGGAGATGTTATCGCCAATGTTGGCAGATGGCGCAAAGCCAAGCCCGCCAACTAAGCCAGCGCAAAGGTCTGATACGATATCGCCCTGCAGGTTAGTTAATACAATGGCCTGGAACATCTCCGGGCGCGAAACCAGCTTCATGCAAAGGTCATCTACAATAATGTCCGATGATTCAATATCCGGGTATTCTTTGGCTATTTCCTGGAAAGTTTCGAGGAACAACCCATCAGTAAGCTTCATGATATTTGCCTTGTGGCCGCAAGCCAGCTTGGTATAACCTTTACGGCGGGCCATTTCAAAAGCATAGCGTATCACCTGTGCAGAACCCGGGCGGGTGATTATACGGCGGCCAACGGCTACATCGCTGGTAAGCAAGTGCTCGATGCCTCCGTAAGTATCCTCAATATTTTCGCGGACGATAGTTAGGTTGATAGGGATGCCCGCTTTAGAAAAAACGGTATCTACACCGTTTAACGAGCGGAAATCGCGCTGGTTTGCATACGTGTTCCACACTTTGCGGGCGGTAACGTTGATGCTTTTTACGCCTTTGCCTTTTGGGGTTTCCATAGGGCCTTTAAACAAAAGGCCAAGGCGTTCTATAGTTTCTTTGGCGGCGGCTGTCATGCCGGTAGAGTGCCCTGCATCAAAGTAGGATTTGCCCATCTCTACGAACTCATACGCGAGCTGTACGTTTGCGGCATCAAATATCCTCAGCACGGCGGCCATAATCTCTGGGCCTATCCCGTCGCCTTTTGCAACTGCTATTTTGGTTTTCATAAGAACGGTTTATTATTTTAAAAACGGCGCAAAGGTACGGTTTTTAAGCCCGGAATCCTATGCAAGCATAGCTTATGGCTTATAAAACGATTGTAAAATCGCTGTTATGAACTTCACATTACAAACTTTTACGCGCATTTATAAATACAAACAAATGCCTATATTGTGATATGCTGAAACGGCTTTTTGTTAACTTGTTTAAAACGTTTGTGTTTTCATCACTTGTTGGTGTTATTGCGTTACGACTGAGTTATGCTATTGATGAAGGTTTTGTAAGACAACGGTTAGACACTAATTTTAAAGATTTGCCTCAGTTTTTCATCATCGTAACTGCCACGGTGTTGTTGGTATCCCTTCCGGCATTACTGCTGGCTATTTCTAAAGTTTATAATAGCTACCGACTAAGGTTACTATGTTATTTTGGCCTACCTTTTTTATTATTTTGTTACTTAACCTATTTGCTTATCCGGTCAGGCTCCTATTGGGTTTACCTGCCTGGTTGGGTGGTGACAGCTGGCCCGACTGCGATATTTTTACTCTTCCACACTTACTTTTATTTCCGCCTCGTTAAAAAATCACCGCCCTCAAATATTGCTTTACCCAGTTTAAAACATTTAGGTTAAATTTGCGGCAAACTATGAAAGCATTCTACGGCGATTTACGATTAGGGATTTTAGGCGGAGGCCAGCTGGGCCGCATGCTAATACAGCAGGCCATTAATTATAATGTTACCGTTAAGGTTTTAGACCCCGACAGGGAGGCACCCTGCCGCCGCCTGTGCAACGAGTTCGTTGTGGGCTCGCTTAGCGACTATGAAACCGTTTATAACTTCGGTAAAAAGGTTGATCTGCTTACCATCGAGATTGAAAAGGTAAACGTAGATGCATTGGAGCAATTAGAAAAAGAAGGCGTTGCGGTGTATCCGCAATCGCGCATTATCCGCCTCATCCAGGATAAGGGGCTACAAAAACAATTCTTTAAAGAGAACGAGATCCCAACTGCCGAGTTTCAGATCATCTCCTCCGCTCAGCAATTAAAAGAAAGCCATATCCCTTTCCCATATATTCAAAAGCTTCGGCGCGACGGGTACGATGGCAAAGGCGTTTATAAGGTATTAGACCAAAGCTACCTCGCCGGCGCTTTCACCGAGCCCAGCCTGGTGGAACGCATGATAGATTTTGAAAAGGAAATTGGCGTGATAGTGGCCCGTAACGAAAACGGCGATGTAAAAACATTCCCGCTGGTAGAGATGGAGTTTAACCCCGAAGCCAACCTGGTTGAGTTTTTGATCTCCCCTTCTACC
>CBFGNE010000061.1:0-10491 GCA_965649995.1 uncultured Mucilaginibacter sp. | reverse complement strand
ATTGTCGTTTACAAGCCTTATTTTGCCCAGGGTAGCTGTCCACCCTTTAGCGGTTTGCCTGGCTGATACCAGCGTATCCAGTTTTTTGATGGCCTTATCTACAGCTTTTATAATGGTTTTGGGTTTTTCGAATATCAGCCCTGCGTCGGTGTTGCTCAATTCGATAGATTTAACGCCCACGTGCTGGTTGCGTAGGTCTATCTTATCCATATTCACCAAAAACTTACCCAGGTTAACTGATGCCGCCATCTCGCCGCTGCGGTAATCAACCTTTACCTTGTCAACGTTTATCTCGTCGAGCGTAAGGTCCATATTTAAAGGGGTAACTGCAGTGTCAACTTTAGCCGCCTGTGCGATGGAAGAACCTGCCGGTGTTTGGATGATCTTCGCATTCACACCGCTAAGGTTTATCTTCGGGATAGTGAATTTCATCTTATCCAAATCAAAATCCTTTATGCGGGTGTCAAAGTGGCCCAGCAAAAACCTCACATCGTTGCCGGTGGTAACATCTTTATAGGCAACATTTATCCGGTCTAAAATAATCTTATCTACCGAAAACTGCATGGTAGAGGTGGTGTCGGTAGGTTTTGGCTCTTTTTTTTGCTCCCCTGCAAATGCTTTGATAATGTAATCGAAGTTAAAAAGGCTATCTGGCCCTCGGCTTATTTTTGCGGTGATGCCTTCCAGGTTTATTTCATTTATCTCAACCTTGTTTTTAAGTAGCTTTAGCAAGGTAATATCCACCTTCAGCTTATCGCCTGCAATAAGTGTATCCTTCTTCTGGTCTTCAAAATAAACATCTTCCAGCACCAGCAATTTGGGCAGGCCCAGGCTTATGTGGCCTATCTCTACCCTGGTATGAATTTTATTTTGCAAAAAAGTAACCGCCTTGTCCTTTGCATAATTTTGCACGGCAGGTACCTGTATTAAAATAACTACAAGCAACACCAAAAAAATGACACTTGCTATTATCCAGAGAATTGTTTTGAGGGCTATACGTCCAAATCGTTCCAAATTCGTAAAGGTTAGGGTTACCGCTTATAGTTTCACAAATTATGTGCTAAAGTGTTTCCTGTACTCTGCCAACACGTTAAAAAGGCGAATTGTTTTCTCTTGAAAAGGGAATTCCTGTATAAATTGGCTTTATAATATAAACTTTAGCTTAGTTGGCCAGTTGCCAACCTTTGCCCTCCAAAGAGGCATGGCAGGTGGCGCAAAACCGGGCCTCTTCATCCAGGTGGTTTCCGCCATTCGCGTCGCGCATGTAACAGGTTTTATTGGGGCAATGGGATAAACCCTGTGTATGGCCAAGTTCGTGCAGGGCCAGTTTGTAAAACAGTGCGGTAAACCTGATTTTATTTAGCCTGTAGGTGGAAATAACACAGGCATTGCCGGGTGTAAAACCGAGCCCCATTACACCCCAGTCTGTAATCGACCCGTTTTGGGTGCTGACATCTTTATTGGTTAGCCCAATAACAACTGTATCGGCATTGCCCAAACGGTTTAGGCTACTAATGAGCGAGTCTGCCCTGTAGCGGTTCCTTGGTTTGTAAAAGGCGTTTGCCGGCAAAGGGATTGCGCCTTTTAATACTGCCGTGGGGTTTATCATTCTCAGTTTTTCATAAAGCGTTTTCGCATCTAACGCAGGCAATCCTTCAAAAGGCTGAACTACAAATACCCGGTTTGCATGCGGCAAGCTTGGCCGGCACCCCAAAGCTGTTAATAACAAAGCGGCAGCAAATACACGCGAAAAACGTAGCCTTATTGGCAGCAAGGGCATTAATTGCATCCGGCTTTTTTTGTGTTAAAGATAGCGGATGATTTTTCCACAAATGGGTGTTTGGTATCGATTTTTGATAAATTTGTAATTCTACCGATATAGAGAAATAGATATTATGCCCGATTTTGCGCACTTACACGTTCATACCCAATTTTCGCTGCTTGATGGCGCCGCCGATATAACCAAGTTATACAAAAAGGCAGCAGCAGATGGGATGAAGGCCCTGGCCATTACCGACCATGGTAATATGTTTGGCGCGTTTAAATTTGTAGCTGAAGCAGGTAAACACGGTGTAAAACCCATAGTGGGCTGCGAGTTTTACGTGGTGGACGACCGCCATAAAAAACAATTCACCAAGGAGAAAAAAGATAAGCGTTACCACCAACTGATGCTGGCGAAAAACGCAGAGGGCTATCAAAACCTCATCAAACTGTGCTCTTTAGGCTATATGGAAGGGCTTTACAGCAAATGGCCCCGAATAGATAAGGAACTCATCCTAAAATACCATAAAGGAATTATCGCCACCACCTGCTGCCTGGGTGCATCTGTGCCGCAGGCTATCCTGCGCGATGGCGAGGCCGCCGCGGAAATAGAATTTAAATGGTGGCTGGACCTGTTTGGCGAAGACTTCTACATCGAGATGCAGCGTCATGATATCCCCGAGCAAAATACGGTGAACCTGGTACTGATGAAGTTTGCCAAAAAGTATAATGTAAAGCTGATATGTTCCAACGACTCGCATTACGTAGATCAACAGGACTCTAACGCGCACGATATTTTGCTTTGCGTAAACACAGGCGATTTGCAAAGCACCCCCATAGCTACCGACGAGGAAGGCGGCAAGGGTTACCGTTTTGGTTTTACCAACGACCAGTTTTACTTTAAAACGCAGGCCGAAATGGGCAAGCTGTTTGAAGATATCCCCGAATCGTTAGATAATACCAGCGAAATAGTGGACAAGGTGGATGTGCTGAAGCTAAAGCGCGACATACTGCTCCCCAATTATGTTATCCCGCCCGAGTTTAAGATCCACAGCGATATGACACCCGATGCGGATACCCTTAACCAATGGGAGTATTTGAAGCACCTTACATTTTTGGGCGCCAAGGAGCGTTATAAAGATATCAGCCCCGAAGCTGAGGAACGCATCAACTTCGAACTTTTCACTATCCGTACCATGGGTTTTGCGGGTTACTTCCTCATCGTTGCTGATTTCATCAAGGCAGGGCGTGATATGGGCGTTTTCATCGGTCCCGGCCGTGGCTCAGCAGCAGGTTCGGTGGTGGCTTATTGTACAGGCATCACCAATATCGACCCGTTGAAGTATAACCTCCTGTTTGAGCGTTTCCTGAACCCCGACAGGAAGAGCATGCCCGATATTGATACGGATTTCGATGATGCCGGCCGACAAAAGGTTATCGACTACGTAGTTGATAAATACGGCAAAAATCAGGTGGCGCAAATCATCACCTATGGCTCCATGGCTGCGCGTACCAGTATACAGGATGTGGGGCGTGTGCTGGATATGCCATTGGCTGAAGTAAACGCGTTAAAGAAACTGGTACCCGATACGCTGGGTATCAATCTGAAAACTGCTATAGAGCAAGTGCCAGAATTGCAGGCTATCTACAAATCGCCCGACCTGAAGGGCATTGTGCTTCGCGAAGCAGAAAAGCTGGAGGGTTCGGTACGTAATACGGGCGTACACGCGGCGGGTATTATCATTGCCCCTTATGATTTAACAGATATTGTTCCTGTTGCTACCGCAAAGGACTCGGACCTGCTGGTTACTCAGTATGATGGCCGTGTAATTGAGGATGCCGGCGTAATTAAGATGGACTTTTTGGGGCTTAAAACCCTTACCATTATTAAGGACGCACTGCGGATGATCAAGCATAACCATGATGTACATATCGATATTGATTACATCCCGCTTGATGACGTTAAAACTTATGAGCTTTACCAGCGCGGTGATACTAACGGTACTTTCCAGTTTGAAAGTGACGGTATGCAAATGTACCTGCGCGACCTTAAGCCCGATAAGTTTGAGGATTTAATTGCCATGAACGCCCTTTACCGCCCGGGCCCGATTGAGTATATCCCTAACTTTATCAAGCGTAAGCATGGGCAGGAGCCTATTGTGTTCGATTTGGCCGATATGGAGGAGTACCTGGGCGAAACTTATGGTATTACGGTTTACCAGGAGCAGGTGATGCTTTTATCTCAGAAACTGGCGGGTTTTAGCAAAGGCGACGCCGACGTTTTGCGTAAGGCGATGGGTAAAAAGCAAATAGAGGTGCTCAACAAAATGGAGGCCCAGTTTATGGATGGGGCAATTGCCAAAGGCCACCCTAAAGATAAACTCACCAAGATATGGACGGACTGGAAGGCATTTGCACAGTACGCGTTTAATAAATCGCACTCTACCTGTTACGCCTTTGTGGCGTACCAAACAGCTTATTTAAAAGCGCATTACCCTGCCGAGTATATGGCGGCGGTACTAAACAACCAAAATAACATGGAGAAGATCACCTTCTTTATGGAAGAATGCCGCCGGATGGGCGTGGAAGTACTTGGCCCTGATATTAACGAAAGCGCCATGGCTTTTGCAGCCAATAAGAAAGGTGTTATCCGTTTTGGGATGGCAGGTGTAAAAGGGGTTGGCGAAAAAGCCGTAGAAAGCATTATAGAAGAACGCGACGAACGGGGGCCATATACAAGTGTTTATGATTTTGCGCAACGATCTAACACCCGGTCAGTAAACCGAAAATCTTACGAGAACCTGGTTTACGGTGGGGCTTTTGACGCTTTTGGATTAAACCGTGCGCAGTTCTTTGCAAAAACCGAGAATGGTTTATTAACCGGGATAGAGCGTCTGATCAAATACGGTAACGACTATCAAAACACAAAGAATAGTTCGCAATCATCATTATTTGGCGGGTCGGTAGCATCCTATATCCCCGAGCCAACTATGCCCGAAGCGGATGAATGGCCGCTGATAGAAAAGCTGAAGTACGAGAAAGAGGTTATCGGCATTTACCTTACCGGGCACCCGCTAGATAACTATAAACTGGAGTTGGAGAAGTATTGCAATACCACCATTAGCGAACTGAAAAATATCCAAAAGGCACGTTCCGGCGAAGGGGGCGAAGAGGTAATGAACAACCTGGCCAACTTACGCAAGCGCGGAGAGATATGCATAGGCGGTTTAGTGGGCAACGTACAGCATAAAATGACTAAAATGGGTAAACCATTCGGCACGTTTATGCTTGAAGATTATAACGAATCGTACGAGTTTGCTTTTTTCGGGGAAGATTATGTGAAATTCCGCAACCTTATGGTGGATGGTTATTTCCTGCACATTAAAGGTAATATCGAAGAAAAATTCAGGCAGAAGGATAACTGGGATTTGCGTGTAACCGTAATGTGCCTGCTATCAGAAATGAGGGATAAGCTTACCAAATCTATAACGGTTAACCTCGACATAAAAGCGTTGAATGACAAGGTAATTGATAACCTGTTGCAAATGGTTAATTCAAATAATGAGAAGTACCCGATGAGGAGTTGTTCGTTGAAATTTAAGATAAACGACGGCGATGATTCGATGTATGTGAGCTTGTCATCCAAAACCCACAAGGTTAGCCCGAGCGACGACTTGATGGCAGAGATACAGAGTTTGACGAATACCCCGGCGGTGCTGAATTAATTATTAATTACTGCTTCAACAGGTTCCCTAAAAGTATAGCAACTTTCATCGGCAACCTTAATGGTATCGCTGTTTACGGTTAAAAAGCGCGCACCCCATTTTTCTAAAGCGTAAAAAATCGATGCCAGTTCTTTACCCAAATCGGTGAAAGTATACTCTACACGTGGAGGTACTTCGGGGTAAACCTTTCGGGTTATAATTTTATCTTCTTCCAATTCTCGCAACTGTTGAGAGAGCATCTTTTCGGTAATGCCGGTAATGCCGCGGTGTATTTCACTGTAGCGCTTTGGCCCATCCAATAACTGGTTCAATATCTTCACTTTCCACTTACCGCTAATTACGCTGAGAGCGGCTTCCATGCTGCAGGTATACTCGGGGTGTCGTTGTTTTGTCATCTTTAAAAAGCCCGAATTGATTTAAACACAATGCGTCCATAACCTACCAAATAGTGCGCTGCGCACAAAATGGTGCATTCTTGACGCCGGGCGGCACACGCTGTATCTTTGAGCTATCAAAACAAAGATAATGAAAAAGGTAACTAACAAAACAGCAGTAATAACAGGCGGAAACAGTGGTATAGGCCTGGCCACGGCAAAAGAATTTATAGCCCAGGGCGCAAAGGTTATCATTACCGGCCGCAATCAAAAGTCGATAGATGAAGCTATCGCTTTATTGGGCGAAAATGCTTCGGGCGTAATTGCTGATAGCGGCAGCATGGCACAGATAAAAACCCTTGGCGAGCAGGTAAAGGCTATCGCGCCGAGTATCGATATCATCTTCGTGAACGCCGGCATAGGCAAGTTCAATTCGGTAGACCAAATGACCGAAGAAATGTACGACGAGATAATGGATATCAACTTTAAAGGCGCCTATTTTACCCTGCAGCAGTTATTGCCACTGGTGAATGATGGCGGTTCTATCGTGTTCAATACCTCTATCAATGCGCACATTGGTATGGCCGGCGCAAGTGTTTATGCAGCAAGTAAAGCGGCATTATTATCCTTAACCAAAAATCTGGCTGTTGAGCTATTGCCACGCAATATCAGGGTAAACTCCGTAAGCCCCGGCCCAATTGGTACACCATTGCACAGTGCAGATAAGTTGGGCATCACCAACGACCAGCTACAGCAAATGGGCGAGGGCATCTTCAAACAAATACCTATTGGCCGTTTTGGTACTGCAGAAGAATTGGCGAAAGTTGTTGCCTTTTTCGCTTCAGATGATTCAACCTTCCTGTTAGGCTCGGAATTGATAGCCGACGGTGGAATGTATAATTTATAAGTTTGAATACCGAATTACAATTGCCTAAGGCTGTGCTGCTTCGGGCAATTGTGGTTTATTGCCGAACGCTAAATAATTAAAAAGTGCAACCAACGGAATAACGGTTAACGTGATCATAAACCCGACACCTATAAATGCGGCGCAACCAGTAGCGCAATGTATACCAGGTGGAATGCCCATTATAGATACAAAAGTGGCAGCTACTGATAGCGGAAACCCTATTATAAAAGTTATTAAGTTAATTGTCCAAAAGGGCGAGGTGATTTTGCCCCGCCTTTTAAGCGTAAGGAAAATTATTTGCAATGCCGGTGCCAGTACTATTAAAAGCAAGGGTATCCATATGAACAATAGGCTGGTATGCATTGGCTTTCTTATTTCGATATCCAAAAATTTACAGCGGGTACTTCAGCTTCAGGCTCGCTTTGGCTGCCACGGTTTAAAAAGTAACAAACAAAGGCGATAACCGATGCGCTTATGAAACTAACAAATAGGCCACCCATCAAAAAAACAAAGCCGGGGAGACCACATATATACCGGCCTTGCGACTGTGCACTTATCTCAGCCATAACTAATTTGCTGATGAAAACGGAGCAGGCGATACCCGTAATAATTGCAAACCAGAAAATCAGGAATAGCGGTAATGATATCTTTCGCGCCAGCCGTAATGCCGATAGGATGATTTGCAAAACAGGCGCAACAAGCAGCAAAAGGAACTCCATAAATTGGTTTAACTTTAATACGCTATGCCACCAAAAGGTAACCTTAAACCCGCTGATTATTACACATCTGTCATTATTATCCACATTGTTAATAGAATTGTCACATTGTCAGGCACCCACTTGTGGCAAGCTATTTGAATAGTATATATTTGTACACTAAAAATTTAAAAAATAAAAATCATGGCTTTAGAAATAACTGATGCAAACTTCGAAGAACTTGTTCTTAAATCAGATAAACCGGTACTTGTTGATTTTTGGGCAGAGTGGTGCGGTCCGTGTAGGATGGTTGGCCCTGTGGTAGAAGACATTGCTAAAGAGTACGATGGCAAAGCCATTGTAGGTAAAGTAAACGTAGATAACAACCCCGGCATATCAATGAAGTACGGCATCCGTAACATCCCTGCCTTATTGTTTTTCAAAAACGGTGAGATCGTTGATAAGCAAATCGGCGCTGTACCAAAATCAGTACTGGCTGATAAGTTAGCTAAACAATTAGTATAAGTTAATCTATCATATATATAACAACAAAGGCTTCGGATATCCGAAGCCTTTGTTGTTATAGCCAAAAGTAGAAGGTGAAAAATATAGGCCTTTAATTTTTAGACTGTTACCTTCCTTTTAAATTACATCCGGCTTACGCTGCCGCTGCCTGCTTTTGAAGTATTAATGCTTTTTGGAGAGCCGGTGTAATGTACATCGCCGCTGCCAACTACCGAGGCATCTATTTTATTTGAAGCGTTTACCCTTGCATCGCCTGAGCCTGCTACGCGCACCTGTGTAGTGCCTGTAGACAAGCTTTCCCCGGTAAAATCGCCCGACCCTACAACGCTAACAGTTGAAATATCTGCACTGCCGGTTAGGGTGATATCACCTGAACCCGCTATACTGCTATCCAGGTTTTTAACGGATACTTTGCCTGTGATGTCGCCTGAGCCGGTTAATTTTAGTTTTAGGGAGGTAGCTTTTACGCCCTCTTTAAAGAAAATATCGCCACTTCCTGCAAGAGTGATGTTATTTACATCCTTGATTGCCACGTAGATAACTACTTTTTTATTGTGCCAGCTCCAGTTGCTGTCCTCATCGCGTTTGGTGTAAATTTTTAAGGTGCCACCTTCAACCTCGGTTACAATGCGGCCAATAATATCCGACGGCGCATCAACTTTAACCGACTCTGACGACCCCTGGGTGATGTACACATCAAACGAACCTGCTACGTTTACGGCACTGAAGCCGGTTAAGTGACGGTCTTCTGTGCTGTTTTTGGCAAATGCCGAAGCGCTTATAACCACCATTACGGCAGCCAGTATAAATTTTTTTAATGATCTCATGATTACTAGTTTTTGTTCAATCTATCAGACGCGCTTTGTTTTTGATAAGTTGCACCAATCAAAAAATAATTTTCCCGGCGGCTGAAATTTACCGTAAAAAACCTTTGAAAATCTTCAAAAATCTGTGGTTTTCTGTGCTTTTTCCGGGGCGTTCTTTGGCTTTTTAAAATGGTGATTTTTGCCGTTTTTAAACCGGTAATTGTCGCCTAAAAAATTAGTCAACCAGTACCCCGATGTAATAATTAAAAGTGTCGGCCTCGATGTTGTCTTTTGCGGCGCCATCGATATTCACCGGTTTAAACCGGTCTGTCGGGGTGATGAATTTGTACTCGCCACCCTTCACCCTAACTTTTACCGGCATGTTGAAATTTGGGGTTTCGGCAACCCAGCGGGCCATCAGTTTCCCCTGAATTTCCATAAACTCCAGCACCGGCAATTTTACATGTTTCAGGTACTGCTCAAATACGGGCGACAGGTCCATGCCGCTTTGGGTGTTGATGTAGCCAACTACATCATCGTAGGTTACTGTTTTATGGTAAAAGGTTTTGTTGAGCCCGCGCAGGATGTTGCGCCATTTTTCGTCGTCGTTAATAATAGTGCGCACCATGTTGAGCAGATTACCACCCTTAGGGTACATATCGCCCGAGCCTTCTTTATTTACGCCATAGGTGCCTACAACCGGGGCGTTGTTGAGAATGCCGAGGCGGGTACCGTGCACGTATTCCTGCCCGGCTTGTTTGCCGTAGAAGGTTTCTATAAAAAGCGATTCGCTGTAATTGGTGAAACCTTCGTGGATCCACATATCGGCCAGGTCTTTACTGGTGATGTTGTTGCCAAACCACTCGTGCCCGCTCTCGTGTACCACAATGAAATCCCATTTCAAGCCCCAGCCGGTGCCCGATAGGTCGCGCCCGAGGTAGCCGTTGCGGTATTTGTTGCCGTAGGCTGTGCCGCTTTGGTGCTCCATGCCCAGGTGCGGGGTTTCTATCAGTTTATAGCCGTCCTCGTAAAAAGGGTAAGGGCCAAACCAGTGTTCGAAAGCTTTGAGCATGCGCGGGGCGTCCAGTCCCCATTGTTTTTTGGCTTTTTGGAGGTTATAGCTTAGCGGCCAAAAATCCATCTCCAGTTTGCCTTTTTCGCCCTGGTAGGTGCCGGTGTAATGGGCATAATCGCCTATGTTAGCCTCCAGGTTGTAATTGTTGATGGGCTGCGATACAAACCAATCGAACCGGGTGTAGCCATCCTTCAATTTGGTAACCTTGCGCAGGTGCCCGTTAGATACGTCCTTCAATCCGTTTGGTACGCTGATGCTTACCATGGCACTGTCTACCTCATCGTCCTGCACATCTTTAGTTGGCCACCAAACGCTGGCGCCCATGCCCTGGCAAGCGGTTGCCACATGCGGTTTACCAAGCGAGTCGGTTGCGTACTGCACGCCGCCATCCCATGGGGCACGTTTGGCAATGGTTGGGTTGCCGCTATAGTAAACGGTGAACTCATCCTTGCTGCCTTTGGTAATGGCTTTTGGGAAGGTTAGGAACACCGCGTTAAATTCACGGGTGTAGCTTAGTTCCTGCCCCTTGTAAACCACCTTTTCTATCTTCAGGTTGTTCCACAGGTCGAATTGCAGTTTAGTGAAATCTGCCGCGGCGGTAAACTTAAACAGCACATTGCCGC
>CBFGNE010000060.1:0-10499 GCA_965649995.1 uncultured Mucilaginibacter sp. | reverse complement strand
AAAGGGTAAGATTTAAATTGAATGAAATCGAATTTTTGGAATTAAGTGTTCGACCTCTATAACATTTTTAACCTCTCTAACCCATCTAACTTCTTTCAACCTCACTTAATATACTGCTGAATTACCTGTTGCAGTTGCCCGGCCTGCATTACGCCGCTTTGTCGCCATTTGCTTTGCCCGTTTTGGAAAACCATTAGCGTGGGCACGCTTTGCACCCGGTAGGCGCTGGCAGCGGCGGGGTTTTTGTCGATATCGATCTTGATGATGGTTACTTTATCGCCCAATGCATCTTTCACCTGTTTTAAAATAGGCGGCATCATTTTACAGGGACCGCACCATTCGGCGCTAAAATCTACCAAAACCGGTTTGTCTGATGCTATAATATCCTGGAAGTTTGCCATTGGTTTATCTCCTTTGCAGTATTAACGGTTAAAAAAGGAAAACGTTTCGCGGGGCGGGGATTTCGGCGCTATTTTACATTCATCTGAAACGCCGCATTGCCATGCCTGAAGCTGTACGCCGGTTTATTTTATCAGGAAGTACCCGGAGGTGTTTCAGAAGTAGAGAAATGATATCGAATATTACTTCATCATTCGACATCGGGAGTTCGGCATTAATTTACTTACGCCAGCACCAGCCCCTCTTCCAGTGCTTTTTCATATGCATCCTCGTCAAACTTATAATAAGTTGGCGACCGATGCCCGCCGATGCTGCGTTTTTCGTCGAGCTTAATAAGCAAGCCCAGCGACATCAGCTTATTAGGGAAATTAGTAGGGTTTAAGGTTTTGCCGGAGAGCACCTCATACAGCGTTTTTATCTCTTTAAGCGTAAACTTTGGCTGTAGCAGGTTTTTGCCTATCGGGAAATGGTACAGGTCTATCCTCATACGCGATATTGCTTCGGCCACAATTTCGGCATGGTCGAAACCAAGTTCGGGCAGGGCATCTATCGGGAACCAGCGGCAATCGAGCGAAAAAAAGTCGGCTTTTGGGCTGGCGTTTACAATATCGGTAATAGCATAAAAACCCAGGGTAACCGTTTCACCGGCAAGCCAGCTGCTTTCGTCTATCCTAAACCCCATCAGTTCCTCAAATGCATCCTCATCAAAAACATCCATAGCTGCATTTCTGCCAACATCGCCAAATGCCTTTACCTGTTTCAGGAATAATTGCTCCAAGCCGGTGCGCTCGGCTGTTATCCGCGCCGCCGCATCATCCAGGCTCTCCGTTTTTTTGATGAAGCCGCCGGGCAGGTACCATTTGCGTACCAGCTTATTTTTCACCAGCAAAACTTTTAAGCCGCCATCATGGTAACCGAATATAGCGCAGTCGATAGTTAGGTTTGGGCGATAGTGAAGGTATCCCTTTTCAAAAAAATCTCGTGCTTCCTCTAAGTTTTCCATCAGTAGCAAAGGTGAGAAAAAATTTATTTATTAAATTTTAATAAATGTAAAGAAAACTTCGCTACCTTCATTTATTATTTTATAATAAATGGTGAAGAAAGCATTAAAATCATTCTTTGGCCCTCTATTGGGCACGATGCCACCGCCGGGCAGCAAGCGCCGTTTATCCAACTGTTAAAAAACGAGATGGAGCACTGCGCCAACACAAAAAATTAACCAATATATTTATATACTAACCAATTTAACAAACCCCAATTTTAAACCAACATGAAAAAAATCAAACTAATACTGGCCGGTTTACTGGCATTTGTATGCATCGCCACTAAGGTACAAGCGCAAACAGCACCAGGTTTTTACGCCGGCAAGTGGGACGTTTTAATAAAAGGCACCCCCAATGGCGATGTGCATATCATTTTTAACCTAACTGAGAAAGACGGCAAACTTGATGGCACCTTTGTTGACCCTGAAAGCAAAAAAGATGTACCCTTAACTAAAGTAGAAACGGCAGACGGTAAGGCAACCCTGTATTTCACCATCTCCACTTACGATGTTAACCTTGCAATGGAAAAAGTTGATGATACCCACATAAAAGGAAGCCTGATGGGGATGTTTGAATCTACCGGCGAACGGATAAAAGAATAAGGAATTAGCTTTAAATTACACTGATCATGTAACCGTACCCAGGCATAACCGGGTACGGTTTTTTATTTAAATGCGATGCCAATGGTTTTTATGATAGCCTTTTACAGAACTTAATATATCTTCGCGTTCAATTTTTAGTATTTTATTTACATGGCAAAAGCATCTGAAATTAAAGTAGGAAATATATTACGCTACAACGGCGAATTGGTAATTACTACCGAAGTATTACACCGCACCCCGGGTAAAGGCGGCGCATTTTACTTGGATAAGTTCCGTAACATTAAAACAGGCCGCATAGTTGAGGCACGCCTGGGTACCGATGAGCAGGTAGAGATCTGCCGCGTAGAGACCAACGATTACCAGTACCTGTACGAAGAAGGCGACTACATGGTAATTATGGATAACACCACTTACGATCAGCACAGCATTCCGAAAACACTGTTTGGCCCCGCAGTGAAATTTTTGAAAGAAGGGATGAATGTTGTAGTTTCTTTCGAGAGCGAGGAACCTATTATGGCCCAAATGCCAAATAGCGTGGAGCTGGAAGTTACTTATACCGAACCTGCTGTAAAAGGCGATACATCATCAGGCGCACTGAAAAATGCCACTACAGAAAATGGCGTTGAAATAAAAGTACCGCTTTTTGTAAACCAGGGCGATAAAATAAAAGTAGATACCCGCACCGGCGATTACGTGGAGCGTGTGAAATAATAAAAAGAGCAAAGTTTTGGAACGGCTATTCGGTAAAACCGGGTAGCCGTTTTTTGTTATATCATTATCGAGTACCGTCTTCAAATTATTTTACTCCCTCTTCAGGGGGCTGGCGGGCAAAAGCAAGGCCCCTGATGGGCAGGGGCCTGTACTAACCAATTATAAACCTAAATTATGAGAAGACTTGCTATGTGTTATTCCTAACTTAGTGTAAAGTTAACACTAAGTATTTTATTGTGCAAATGTTTTTTCAAAATAATTAACAGGAGCCTACAATTGCCCAAAAATTGCAGGCTTTGCGCGTAAAAAACGATAAATACCCGTACCACTAAAACATCATCATTACTTTAGCGTAAGTATATAAAGATCTCAATTATGGAAATTAAACGCATAGGCACGCAGCCATCAGGCAAAGGCCCGGCAGAATATTTTACAGGCTCGGTACGGATAGATCCCCTGATCAGCCCGCCCGAGCCATCGCGCGTGGCAATGGCGCTGGTAACTTTTGAACCGGGCGCCCGCACAGCCTGGCATACCCACCCCTTTGGGCAAACGCTTATTGTAACCGCAGGCAGCGGCTGGGTGCAGCGCGAGGGCGATGCAAAGCAGCAAATTTACCAGGGCGATGTGGTGTATTTTGCACCCAACGAAAAGCATTGGCACGGTGCCACACTAACTACCGCCATGAGCCATATAGCTATACAGGAAAAGCTGAACGGCTCGCCGGTAGACTGGATGGAACAGGTGACGGACGAGCAATACGCAAAATAGTACCGGCAATTGCTAATGTAAAACCCGTTTATCCGTACTGGTTGTGCGATTTATCATTGCATCCTTTATTGCGGTACAATACTTTAGTTACCTTTGCAACGTAGGTTTCTCCCCCAATAATTAAAATGAGAAAAATGAAGGCAAACGAATATATCAATAGCGGCAATCTGGAAGAGTATTGCTTTGATATGTTCAATCCTGAGCGCCAGCAAGAAATTGCCGGTTTAGCCTCATTGCATCCCGAAATAAAAAAAGAGCTGAACGAGATTGAACTGGTCATCGAAAAATTTGCCATGAGCCAGGCTGTAGAACCACGCCCCGAGCTTAGGGAGAGGCTCTTTGGCGCACTGGGTTTCCACGACGACGAAATTTTAGATATCAATAACCTGCCCGCTACCAATAAATATTCCGATTACACCCAGTGGCTAAAAGCGGTGGAGCATTTGATCCCCGCGGAACCGTTTGAGGACTTTTTTGCGGAAGTGCTGCAAAGCAACGAGCATATTGCCCAAATGCTGGTAGTAACAAAGCTGAATGTTCCCGAAGAAACCCACCAGGATATTGCCGAAAGCTTTTTTATACTGAAAGGGCAGTGTGCCTGTACAGTTGGCAACGAAGTTTTCACCCTAAACGCCGGCGATTACCTCGATATCCCGCTGCACATCAACCACGATGTTAAAATACTTTCGCCCTACGTTATCGCTATCCTGCAGCATAAGTTTGCCTGAGTTTAATTGCGCGGGCATGCGGCGGTTGTTTAATCAATAATACCTTTTCTATATAAGTCATCAAAAATGATTTGATCAACAGGAGAGCTGATATCCCTGTCGGCATAACACAGGTACCTTATTTCGGCTATCTCGCTTGCGGGTTGCAGCTCGCCTTCATACTCCCCCCAATAACAGGTCATTTTTACAATAACACCCGGCAGGTGGCTATCGGCCTGCGCACGGTACACGCCCATATATCGCATACTTGGCAGTACGGGGCTAATAGTAAGCTCTTCTTTTATTTCGCGTTCAAGGGCTTCCATGTCGTTCTCGCCTTTCTCTCTCTTACCACCGGGGATGTACCAAACACGCCTTCCCTTTGTGCGCGAACTTAGTATCTTTTTATCTTTAATACAGATAAAGGCCAGTTTGTCTATTTCTGTTAAATATGTTGTTTCCATGGTAATATCAGCACCTAATATACCTATTGCAACCACGCTACGGCTGTGCTTGCCAATAATAATGGTGTTAATTAAGCAAGGGCAGATTTGCTAAGCTTGAAATGAAAAGCGATATTTAGCTCGCAGCATCAAACACATCATGACAAATCTCAACCGAACGATCAAAGAACGTTTCCATGCTATCGACATTATCCGCGGCCTTATTATGGTTATTATGGCGTTGGACCATACCCGCGATTTCCTGCATACGCCATCCTCGCCGCTGGATATGCAAACCACAACCGTAATACTATTCTTTACCCGCTGGGTAACACATTACTGTGCGCCAACCTTCGTATTCCTCAGCGGCGTATCCGTATTTTTGGCCGGGCAACGCCGGTCTAAAAAAGAGCTTAGCCTCTTCCTGCTTAAAAGGGGCCTATGGCTTATCCTGTCAGACCTCATCATCATGAGCTTCCTCTTCAGTTTCGATATACAGTACCATTTGCTGGTGCTGGAAGTTTTAACGGCTATAGGGTTTGGGATGATATTACTGGCAGGGCTAATTTATGTACCGCGATGGTTGATCGCAACGCTGGCTGTCCTTATTATTTTTGGCCATAATGCTTTAGATTACATTCAGCCGCTCCAAAATAAAACTGCGGATAACTTGCTTAAATTTTTCCTTACTGCCGGTGCGTCGTTTGTGCCCCTTGGCGCTAACCGCACCTTGTTATCCTTGTATCCGCCCATTGCCTGGGCAGGTCCGCTGCTGCTGGGCTACGTACTTGGCACATTGTACCAAACCGGGGCCAAGGCAAAACAAAGGCAAACCGTATTGTTACTCACCGGGTTCTCATTCATCGGGTTGTTTATCCTGTTACGGCTGATAAACCAATATGGCAACCCGGTACCATGGGCCACTCAGCGCAATCTTGCCCATACCCTATTATCTTTTCTCAACACGGCCAAACAACCGCCTTCACTGCTCTTTTTACTTATGACCTTAGGCCCGGTAATGGTACTATTGGCCATGGCCGAAAACTTTAATAACAAGCTGACGGCTTTCTTCGAGGTATACGGCAATGTGCCCTACTTTTTTTTCATCGCGCATTTTTTCCTGCTCAGGGTCATCAATCTTGTATTGATAGGCATAAGCGGCCTTCCCTATAAATCAGACGGCAACCCCATCGTTTGGCAGGCGCAGGGCTTTGGCTTCCCCTTGTGGGCGGTTTATCTGTTTTGGGCCTTTGTAGTGGCTGCGTTTTATTTCCCATGTAAATGGTACGGCAATTATAAGCGCACGCATAAACAATGGTGGCTGTCGTATTTGTAGCCTGTTTGCTTTCACCAGCTTTTTGGGGCAGGTAGTGTATACGCTATAGCCAATGCTTGGTAAGTCAACTTAACTTGCAGGCAGTTTTTTTTTCAATTAATTTGCGTAACTCAAAAGTTACTTATATATTTGAGTAACCTTAAGGTTACTCATTATGAAAAGAAGCATTAAACACCAGGTTTTCTTCCCCCACCCTCCCGGGATAGTATGGGAGTATATAACCAAACCCGAGTTGATGGAACTATGGCTCATGAAAAACAATTTTCAGCCGATAGTAGGATTCAGATTTCAATTCCGTACCGGGCCTATACCCAGCCTCAATTTTGATGGGATTTTCTATTGTAAGGTACTGGAAGTAGTACCCGCTAAAAAACTTTCGTATACATGGCAAAGCGGCCCCGGCGATGGTAAAATTACGCTCGATTCGGTGGTTACTTTTAAACTGGTGCCAAAGGACAATGGCACCGAACTCTATTTGGAGCATAGTGGTTTCGCTAAGAAAGAAAACCTCGATTTCTTTAATGGTTTAAACAATGGCTGGCTCGAAAAATTCCCAAAAATTGCTTCCCTTTTAAATACTGCACAACATGGCAACACCAACGCTTGACGCTTTCCAGGTAATAGGCGACCCCAGCAGGAGAAAAATGCTGATGCTGCTCTCTGCCGATAGCATGACGATTAACAACCTGGCCGATAATTTCGACATGAGCCGCCCCGCCGTTTCAAAACATGTTAAAATACTGTATACCGCAGGCTTCATCTCTATACAGGATATTGGCAGGGAACGCTACTGTACACTCAAAAAAGATGGCTTTGAGGAACTGCAGGGATGGATCTCCTACTTCGACGATTTCTGGAACTCGAAACTGAAAAAATTAGAAGACTTACTAAATAACAAACTACCAAACTAAAAGAAAACAAAATGGCTACATCAGATTTTACCACTACCATATTGGTAGATCAATCCCCCGCAGAAGCTTTCAATGCAGTTACCAACCCGCGCGGCTGGTGGTCGGAAGAGATAGAAGGCGGCACCGAAAAACTCAATGATGAGTTTAACTATCATTTCGAAGACATCCATCGCTGCCACGTAAAGTTAGTAGAGGTTATCCCGGGCAAAAAAGTTGTATGGTATGTAACCGACAACTATTTTAAACCGGGCATTTTCGGCGATGCGTCGCATGAAGCGCTTGATAACGAGAAGTTATCTAAAGACCAAACCGAATGGACAGGCACAAAGATGATCTTCGAGATCTCGGAAAGGGACAATAAAACCCTGTTACGCTTTACCCACGAGGGTTTAACGCCCGAGTACGAGTGTTTTGAGGTTTGCGTAAACAGCTGGACCCATTACATTAAAGATAGCCTGTTTGGGCTGATAACCACGGGCAAAGGCCTGCCAAACGCTACCGGTACCCCAATGACAACCGACGAAGAAAAATTCCATTCGGCAGCCAATTAAGCCGGGCATAACACCACTCCGCCATTAAATAAAACACAGCATCATGGAAATAGGAATTATTGGTTCGGGCGAAATGGGGACTTGCCTCGCGTGGAAATTTATAAAGCTGGGGCACGCAGTGGCTATTGCCAATTCGCGTGGCCCTGCTTCATTAAAAAAACATGCCCGGGATACTGGGCCGAAGCCACATCGGTAGAAGAAGCAATAAAAAACAAGGACGTGGTCATTATATCCATTCCCCAAAAAAACATACCGCTGCTCCCCGTTAATTTGTTTAAGCAACTTGCGGAGGATGTAGTGGTGATAGAAACCGGCAACTATTACCCAAGCCTGCGCGATGGCAATATCCCCGCGCTGCAGCAAAGCGGTATAGATAGCCTGTGGGTGCAACAGCAATTGGGCAGGCCGGTAGTAAAAGCATTTAACGCCATATTGGCTACCAGTATATACGAAAAGGCAAAGCCCGCCGGCGATAAAAACCGGGTTGCCATACCGGTTTCCGGCGATGATGCAAAAACCAAACAAGTAGTTTTTAAGCTGGTAGATGAGTTGGGCTTTGATCCCTTTGATGTTGGCACTATTGCACAATCTTGGAAACAGCAGCCGGGTTCCCCAATTTACTGCCGCGACCTTGCGCTGGCAGAACTAAAAAAGAGGGCCGATGCACTGGGGGCAGACTGGGCTGCTATGCGGAACACCATCCTGGCCAAACGGCTTGCAGACGAGGTCCTGATGAAAGCCGACTATCCGGCTTATTTAAAAGCATTGCAGGATTAGGCCAGGGCCTCGCCTGCGGCTTTTTGCTCTGCGGCTATTTTAAACAACCACCATGCCTTTAAACCAAATGTCACCACCACCAGCGGCAGGTACAATTGATTATTAAGCATATCGCCAATAAAAATGCCGGTGTTAAAATACGCCGCCAGTATACGCAACACCAACCGGCAGGCATTAATTAGGAAGGCCAACAGGATAATACGCCCTGCTCCCGGCCATTTGCGGAACACACAAACCAAAGCAATGCTGCCCAGCAGCGTGCCAAACATCAAAGGAAAGTATAATGCCGATTGTACGCCTTGCATAATGCCAACGGTACCCATTATTGCCTGCTTGCCTGCGCCATCTGCGGTTGCATAAGCCGTAGTTAGGTTTAACTGTACATAAAAAAGTTCTACCGACCGTAGCGCAACCTCTAACAGCGCAAACATAAAAAACCCCAAAAATGCCAGAGCCGCCAGCCCTTTGTTGCGGCTAAACGCCTCGGCACAAACAACAAAAAATATATAAAGCAGCCCAAACATGCTCAAAAGCATCAACCACGACCGCCAAACGTGCAGGCTATTGCCGCCGTTTAAAAAATCGGTAATGGCGTTGCCCGTTTCTGGCACACGGTTATACACCCACCATTGAAACGTTTGCACAGCTATGTAAATAATTGCCATTACGCCGGCACCCAGCTTCATTTTATAACTGATCATTCCTTATTTTTATTCCAAAATTATATAAAGCAACGCCATTTTCAACACCTTTAAGCAATATCCCCAAAATGGATAACCTTAAGTATAAGCCCGATACCCTTGCTTATTATCAAAATATATTAACACGGGTAGATGAATGCCTGGACTACCATACGGCTGACCCGGTTGGCGTTGCGCAAATTGCCGATAGCGTTAATGTATCGTACCACCACCTGGCCGAAATATTTTGCGCATTGCGCGGAGAAAGTTTGGGTGCCCATATAAAGAGGAAGAAACTCGAGCGCGCTATCACGTTATATAGCTACACTGCGCTTAACCTTGGCCAGGTGGCCGACAAAACAGGCTTTGCCACCAAACACTCGCTCTCCAAATCATTTTCGCAATATTTTAACCGCTCGCCTGCGGCTGTAAAAAAGGCATCGTTGTATCATAAGGCATCTACCAATATCCTGTACGATGGCATAACCTCCGCCAGTCATTATGATGCGCTGATGCAGATGGACGTTGATTTCAGCTACCGCGAAGAAACCCTGCAGGGATGTTATTTTACCGGTACGCTTACCCCGGTGCATGCCCTTAAACTGGTAAACGCCATTGCTTATGATGATTATGTGGAGCAGCTTGTAGTTGATGATGCCTGCAAAAACACCACCTCATTTTTTATCAAGGCGTTCGATTCGGTTAACTTTACCCCGTTAAAACATTACCGGATGTTATCAGGGATGTTTCACCGCCAAAAAACACAGGCACAATTAAAGGCACAGTACCCGCAGGCTTTTATCAGCCCGGTAAAGGACGGGCGGTACCTGGTATTTAAAGTACCCAACGGCGACCTCAGCAATATAAAATGCCATATTACCCTCTTTAGAGAAAACATCATCAGGCAAAAACAGCTGTTTGTTTTAAACGATTTTTATGATTTCTTCCTTTTTACCAACACGCCCGATGCCCTGGGCGATTATTATATTTATTACGGCAACTGAACCGGCATGAAACGCTTGCATGTTGATATGAATGGAATTCATTTGAAATGCGTGATAATGAATGCTATGTTGCACCCTAAATAGTCCATAAAACGTGTAGCATTTATTAACACAACCGATATGAAAAAAAGCATTGGTATCCTTATCTATAACGACGCAGAAGTGCTGGATTTTTGCGGCCCATTCGAGGTTTTTTCGGTTGCTTCCGAATTGCAGGACCATTCCCTATTCGATGTTTTTACTATTGCAAAAACCACAGAGGCGGTTAGGGCGGTAAATGGCTTATCCGTAAACCCGGATTATAGTTTCGCGGACGTGCCGCAGATAGATGTGTTGATCATTGCCGGAGGAGCCGGATCGAGAGCCCTGGTTAATGATACCGACACCCTCGCTTTTATAAAAAAGGTGCACAAGGACACCCTATATACAGCAAGCATTTGCTCGGGTGCCAGGCTACTCGCAAAGTTGGGGCTGCTTAGCCACAAGCCATACACAACGCACCACCTGGTTTACGATCATCTTGCCGAGCTTGCTCCGGATGGCCTGCCTCAGAAAGAAAAACGG
>CBFGNE010000059.1:0-10520 GCA_965649995.1 uncultured Mucilaginibacter sp. | reverse complement strand
GCAAGGGTTTGGTGGGATAAGTAGGCAGTAACCCCTATTTACCTTCTTTTAAAACTACGTGTTTTATGTTTTCGCGGTTGAAGGTGTATGTGATATGGATAAGCCCGTCGGTTGTTTGGATGATGGCCGGGTAACTGTATTCTTCTTTTGTGCCATCCTCCAGGATTGCTACATCGCGCCAGGTTTTGCCATCTGTACTGCAGGCTACGCGCAATTTACAGCGCCCGTTAAACCAATCCTTACCCGGTACATCGGGGTTGTAAACAATCAGTTGCTTCCCGCTTTTTAAAGTCACCGCATCCGTACCCGAATTTGGGTTTAACAATGGTGTTGCCGAGAGAGCCCCCCAGCTTTTCCCCCTATCGGATGACCATGCCTGCACCACTTTGCCATGTTTGCTGCGGCATAATATCTGCAGGCTGCCGTTTTTATATTGCAGGATGCTGGGTTGTATCACATCAAATTTGCCTGCGGTATCAACCGGTATAGCTGCCCAGGTGGCACCCATATCTGTAGAGCGCTCCATATGTACTTTCCACCGCCCGTTGTTTTCTTCGGTGCTCGATGGCGCTAAAATGCTGCCATCGGCCAGTTGAACAGGCGTATTTTTAATCGGGCCGAGGATACCTTTAGGCAATCTTCTTGCCACGGACCATGTAGCGCCTCCATCGTCGGATGTTTTAACCATGGCCCACCAGTCCCTTGGGTTTGGCCCAACCTTATAAAAAAGGAACAGCCTGCCTGTGTTTAATTTAAACAGCACGGGATTCCAGGCCGGAAAGCGTGTAGTGCTGTCGATACGGCCATCCGCCACCATCCTGGGCTCGTTCCCTGCATGCGCAGTTCCAAGTTTTTGCATCCATATAGCAACGTCGGGCCGGCTCTCTGCCGAGCCGCCAAAACAAGCCATCAATAATTCGCCGGTTTATGTTTCTACAATGGTAGAGGCGTGGCATTGCGCAAAGGGCGGGTTGTTAAACACCAGTTCCTCTTTTAGCTTTGTCCAGCCTGGTTGCGCCGATAGGTTGCCAAACATCAGCAGGAATACGCCGCAAAGCACTACATATTTTTTGCAGGTAACAGAAACTATGCTATCCATCAATATCTCTCAGCAAAATTAAGCGTTAAAGCATTTGCCCGCGGTTTTATACGGAACACCTGTTTTCCATCCAATTTAGAGAAAACGCCGTTAGGGGTATGTATGCGGTAATCGAGCCCCTGAAATTTGCAGCTGATATCAGTCCCGCCCATACTCTGGAAAGGCAAGCTTGCTTTTGAAGATACGTTAAGATCCAAAAACCAGTTCCCGGCTGCTTTACCTGCTATTTTTATGCTGACTTGTTTCTCGTCGAGATCCATCACCAGCGTACCCTTGCCCGATAAAAGCGGCCAGGTAATATGTAGTTTGCCGGGCATTGGGTTGGTAATTTTAGGGTTACCGCCGGTTAATGAAACTTCTTTCCCGTTTTCAATCGTTTTAAACCTCAGCCCGGCAATATCATCAGGTGTACTCCACAAGTAGCCGTCCACAAAGGGCAGGGTGTAAAAAGAGCATACGTTGGTTTCTACCTTTTGGGTGAGGTAAGCCGACGGGAGTTTCTCGTTAAACAGGTGGATATCCCTAAACCGTAGAGTACCTTTTTCCCAAAGCAAATTGGCGCGGTAAAAGCGGCTGTTAAACCAAACTGTTTTTCTATCGCTATCGCCAATGTCCTCATTCACGGTAACCGATGTAGCAGGGGTAACTTTATAATGCGCACGAAACCAGGTACCTGATTCTAACAGCGTTTCTACCTTCACCTTTTTCTCATCGCGCAATTTTGCGATCAGAGGCATTTGTATTTCGAAGCCCTTTGCCATGGCATCCCAGGTAAAAGAGTTTTCCTGCCCAGCCTGGGTGTACCCAAACTCCATTGCTTCGCCGTTTACCAGTTGCTTAAAAAACCAGTTTACCCATTCCGCGCTGCCCCCTGCTTTTGGATACACGGGTTCGAGCGTTATCACACCCTGCCAGGTGGTACCAAAGCCGGTATCATACTGCCTTACCGGGTCGCTCCCCAGCATCCGGAATATTGGTACAGGTATTTGGTTCTTTGCGTTCTGCGCCGGCATGTACGAGTTTACTTTGCTGGGGTAATAAGCCTGGTTCCAGTAGCCGCCCCAAAGGGTATAGCCATCGGTACCGTATTGGTCCTTGCAGTTGCTTGATGCTACGATATGGTATTTCTCGTACAGGTAGTTTAAAGTATGCTCATCAATAAACCAGGATCCGATTGATTTTGGGTAGTAACCAAATATCTTTTTAAAATCCTGCATGTAAACGTCAGCCAGTTTTTCCCGCTCTTCGGGGGTATAACCTGTAGAGAAACCAATGTTGGCGTGCCAGTCCCATGGGTAACGGCCGCGCCATTTTAGGCCGGCCTTCTCCACCATGGGTTGGGGTATTTCCCACCAGGCACCAATTTCGAAGGAGCCGGCAGGCAGCCCCTTTAGCAGTTTTTGATAGCGGGCATCCATTAAAGCGTCATATTGCAACAGGAACGTTCCGCGCAGCTTATACTTGTCCATTATCTCTACCTGCTTTACCACGGTTTGGTAAAGCACGTCTTCGGTGATGGCCGGGTCTCTCGGCTCCAGCAACCGTATAAAGTTTACAATGTTGACTATCTTAGGCTTAACTTTGGGTTTCGGCGGCACCGCAAATGACGAAAACGCCGCCATTAAACCTATGCAAGCCAGCATGCCTGTAGCAATTATCTTTAATTTCATATCGGTTTTATCTTCAGTAAATGCTGCGAAATTTAAATAAAATATGTGGTTTGAGGCCATCTTAGGCGAAACCAGCTGCATTTCATTTTCTGCCGGCGGGCGAATGCTATGGGAATTAATTTTAAATTAAAAATGGCGAATGATTTGAGCTCATTCGCCATTTGGCTGGTTTTCGTGAATGGATTCGAACCACTACTAGCAGAGTCAGAGTCTGAGGTGCTACCGTTACACTACACGAAAATATACGATAGTAGCTTTGCGTGCTATGATGCAAAAGTAATAAATTTTGCAGACTTAGAAAATTGAACGTAAAACGGTATTGCATTACGTGTTTTTGCGTTTAAAGTCATTATATTATCTTCGCCATTGTATGATGTGTACTTACCTCAAAAACAACAAATTTGCTATTGTTGCGGTGCTTTGCCTGGCTTTGTTAATAAGCGCCTGCGGCGGCAAGGCAAAAAAAAACAAGATCTACACCAGCATTCAGAATGATGAATCTGTAAAGCCAACGTTTATGCCGGTAAAGGGCATCCGCTATACCGAAGTGCGCCGCGTTTTTAAAAACGGCGTGTCGTTTAATAACGACGGCTACCAGCTGGAGCCCGAGTGGCGTTTTTCTTTCCTGTCGGACGACTCCGTGAACATCTATAACCCCAAGCGCAAAATGTTTGTAAACGCCCCGGTGCTTTTCGACCATGATTCGCTTTTTAACATCGCCTGGTCGTGGATGCGCCTGCGTAAACTTACCCGCGACAGCATTGTTTTCCAGATAATGAAGGTGGAGGGCCGCTCGCTGATGCGCGACCAATCGGTGGTTTACATGACGCTCTACGCCGATGATTACATCACAAATAAACTGCACACCACCGCCGCCGAATTAATGAAACCTACCCGGGCCGACACAATGTTTATCGAGCGGAAAGTAGCGTTGGCCAATAAAGATACCTCAAAAGCGTTCTCCGCCCGGCAGCCTGCAGTACTCACCAGCAACACCAAACTGCTTACTATACAACCCATAAGCAGCCTTACCGACGATGAAAAACGGGAAGGCGTAAACCAGGAATATATGCTGCCCGAGTACAGCATCCACATCAAAAATGCTTACGACGACTTTAAATACTCATTTTCGGTGCGGATAGACGCCGATGGCTCGCTGCATTTCCTGCGCTCTGTAATATTCGTATTCGAAGAATTTAGGGATTCCCATAACCGGGCCATGCGCGGCATAACCGATGGCTACTTAAAGGCATACCTCAACGTAAAACCAGGCACCACCCTGGGCATTCCGCACGCCAGCTTTATTATCGTAAACGTAGTGGGGACAAAGAAGGGATGATGATGCACCAGATAATAAACCAAAAACTGGCGGAGCTGGAGCAACAGCTAAACATCAGGATACTTTATGCCTGCGAATCGGGCAGCCGCGCCTGGGGTTTTGCCTCGCCGGATAGTGATTTTGATGTGCGCTTTATTTATGCCCGGCCGATAGACGATTATTTAAGCATTGCCGATATAAGGGATGTTGTTGAATTGCCGGTAAATGAGGTGTTGGACATCGGCGGCTGGGATATCCGCAAAGCATTAAAGCTTTTCCTCAAATCAAATTCTCCCCTTTACGAATGGCTGCAATCGCCAATCATTTATCAGCAGGATGATACATTTGCGGCAGAACTAAAGGCGTTAATGCCTGAATATTATTCCTTAAGGTCGGGTGCTAACCACTACTTATCTATGGCGTTTAACACGCTTACCAACGATTTGCAAAGCGAACAGGTGAAGATGAAGCGCTATTTTTATGCGCTTCGGCCCGCGTTAGCCTGCCAATGGATAATTGAGAAAGGGGGCGTACCGCCAATGGAATTTACTCATCTGAGAGTATTGATAACAGATACAACAGTGCAGTCTGCAATAGATGAATTGATGGAACGCAAATTAGTGTCAGACGAAAAAACGATGATAAGCCCGGTGATATTACTTAACGAGTGGCTGAGCGATACGCTTAGCACATGCAAAAATATTGTGCCCGGCTTACCCTCCTCAAAAAAAGGAACGGAAGAGTTGAACACCTTTTTCAGGAAATACATTAAGGCATGACTTTCGACGGATTAAGGAAACAGCCCGAATTTCTTTTGCTTGATTGCGTAAGCGGCAGCCATGCTTATAACCTTGCCATCTCAACATCCGATATCGACAGAAAGGGAATTTTCATATTGCCCCAGCGCGAATTATATGGATTTGAGCATACAACCCAGGTTGCGAACGCTACCAACGATGAAGTATATTTTGAGATAGCCCGTTTCCTGGATCTGCTGGTTAAAAACAACCCAAACATACTGGAGTTACTCAGCACGCCACCTGCGCATGTTTTGTTCCGTAGTTCCTTAATGGAACTTATCAAAGCAGAAGATTTCCTTTCGAAGTTATGCCTGGATACATTTGCAGGTTATGCGCAAACGCAGATAAAAAAGGCCAAAGGGTTAAATAAAAAGATAAACAAAACCTTTGAATCGGAGCGAAAACCAATCCTTGATTTCTGTTATGTTGTAAGTGGAAATGGTAGCATACCGCTTGCCGAATGGCTTGCAGAAAACAAATTCGGTCAGCAAGATTGCGGATTAACAAACCTGCCGCATTTTAGGGATGTTTACCTGCTTTACCATCAAACACAATTAAAAGGCGAAGGCAAATTCTACGGCATTATATCAGGCGGGTCTTCCGAAGATGTGCAGCTGAGCCAGGTACCAAAAGGTGTTGAGCCGCTGGCGGTGATGAATTTTAATAAAGATGGCTATTCCGTTTACTGCCGGGAGTACCGCGAATACAAAGATTGGGAAGAAAAGCGCAATGATGCCAGGTATAAAAGCACTATATCCCACGGGCAAAATTACGATGCCAAGAACATGATGCATACTTTCCGCCTGCTTAACATGGCGAACGAGATAGCACAATATCAACAAGTTAATGTACATAGAAATGACCGCGATTTTTTATTAAAGATCCGAAACGGAGAATACACATTTGAGCAGCTGATGCAAATGGTTGACGAAAAAATGGAGGAGATAAAAGCAAATTATGCCAAATCAACCCTTACCGAGAGGCCGAACGCCGAATTAGCCGAAGATATTTTGGTGGAGATAAGAGAGCGGTTTTACAACAAACCTTGCTAAACTTATGGCTTGCTTTTTATAAATAGCGTGGCATCTATCCGATATTCTTCGAGGCTGCTGATATTCGTGGAAATCAAGTTGTTTACGGTAGCCCAATATTGGCTGTTCTCTTTCCAAAAGCCGGTGTTTACCCGCAATAAATTTTGAAGCAGGTCTCCTTCATAAAAATCGCCTTCAGCAAATAAATTAACAGATAAAGTTTCGATCGCCAACGGTACCAGGTAGTCCAGTCCGAACTCCTGCCCTATCATTATCCTCATATCCTCAATTGAAAATTCATTTAAAGGAATTCCCCTCAAAGCAATTACCCGCGTAACTAAATGGCTACCATAAGCTGGTTCGGACGGCCATACTTTTTTTTCTAAATTTTCGAGCGTCTTGTATCTCCAATTATTTTCTAACTTCTTCAATTGTTATTTACCTTTCTTCCCCTTCAACACTCTCTTTACCGGCGATACCGATTTAGTAATGGTAAAACCTTGAATAATATCCTTGGGGGTTTTCACTTTGGCCAGGGAGTTGATATAGGCATCGGCCATTAGTTTGTACATGTATTCTTTGGGAAACTCCTCCTTGTTGGTAACCCGTATATAGCGGAACTGCTTGCCGTTGCCGATCAGCATTTTTTGCGGGTCATCCAATTCGCTGCCCCAATTGAAACCGAATATCACATTTTGATTGGTGCGCCATATAGCAACGTTGCAAAACACCTGCCCCAGCTTCTCCGTGGGCGACCAACCAAACGCCACAGCATTATATGCATCGTACACCAGTTCATTCGTCTCGGGGAACATATCCCAGGCAAAATCGCGCAGCCATAAAGCCAGTTCGATTGTTTCCGGCTTAAAGGGTTCCATAAATTTAAGCAGATCGGTAGTTTGCTCTTTGCTCATGGGTTAGGGATTAGATACCTAAAGATACTTGATTTTTTCCGTAGAGGCGCAATACTTTGCGTGTCCCGTAGGACAGGTTCTCATTTAGCATGTGTGATTTGCTTTGTGGATTTGTATGCGGGAGACGCAAAGTATTGCGTCTCTACAATTTTATCCCTATATATTCCACCAATACGTCCACTTCACCGTTAGCTGTCTGTTCTTTACCATAAATGGCGATGGGATGGAATTGTCCCCATAAACAATAAACAGGTCGGAAGCAGGCTTGTAGCGCCATTGCAGGCGGGTATTTATGTTCATGTTACGCGCTTGCTCATTATACTGCACAAAAGTGGTAAAGTACAGGTTGTTGGTAAAGGTAACATCGGTACGCGGGCCAATCAGCCAAAAGGTATTGCGGCCATAAGGCTGTGGCAGGCGTAAATCGTTGTAGGAGGCATTTACGGCTATATTTACATAAGGCTGAAAACGGTACCCCAACTGCCCTATGAGGGTTACTTTGGTGCCATCGTCATAATACCCGCCGTACGCAGCCTCGAACGCATAGGTAAAAACGCTTTGCGGTTTTGATATGTATTGCATATCGGCAGTGTTCCAATGGCTCTCGAAACCAACGGGCAGGTTGCCTTTGCCAATGTTGGTAGGGTCGTATGGGCGTAGTAGTTTTACATAGGTATCCAGCCCCGAAAACCATAGCTGGCTGCGGTTGCGGAAGGTGATGATATAACTGAGGTTGCTTTCGTTATCCGTGCGTTTAAAATGCTCATCAAAAAAGTAGGTGGACGATAACTGCAGGCTATGTATCAGCACCGAACCCGTTTTTGGGAAAAAGTTACGCAGTAAAAGCGGACTAAGCTTGTTATACCCCCTGCGCGGTACGTAGCCAACTTCGGCGTTGTAGTTGCTGCCTACATATTGCTGTTGCAGGTACAGCGTCCAATATTTGCTAAGGTATTGCAGGTGCGCCGCCTGCACATAGTCGTGCCCGGTAACGCCCGGACTGAAAGATTTTAAGCCCAATAGTTTACCCGTCCACAAGTTATTGGAGGAAGCGAGATTATACTCCAGCCCCAGGTTGCGGTTATAGGCAGGTGCTGTGTTGCCCGGATTTGGGGCGCTACCTGTAGCATCCTTATTGATAAACATAATACCGATGTTGGAGCGCGAGAACACCCGCCTTTGCAGCGTAACAACGCCGAAATTTTGCCCCGGCAGGTTATTAATGCCCGTTTGCCCGGTTTGCACATCCATCACGCCTACGCGCCAGTCTTTATTTATTTTCCCTGTGAGCCTTGTGCCAAAACGGATTGGCGCGTTTAACCCTACTCTGCGCGAAAAGAAAGGGCGGATATCTGCATAGCCAAAGTTGGAGAACAGGTCGCCGTTCTCTAAAAAGAACTGCCGTTTTTCGGGGAAGAAGAGTTCGTATCGGTTAAGGTTGATCACCTGCTGATCCACGTCCACCTGCGAAAAATCGGGGTTAACCGTCATATCCAAATTAAGCGAGGAGGTGAGCCCTATTTTCACGTCGCCACCGATATCCTTGCGCCAGTCGGTACCTGTTTTATTCTGATAATCTTTACTGATGCCTGCCAGTGCGTAAGGGATAATAGATACGTTACTGCTGGCCACAGGTGGCTCCTCATCCCAAACCAGCGTACCTGTATAAGCAAGTGATGCGGTAGGGAACTGCCTTGGTACCGGCGCCCAGGCAGATTTTTCGGTAGTCTTTAGGTCGTTACGGCTAAAGTTGATGCCCCACTCGCGGATGCCTTTTTTATAGCGGATACTTTTAAAGGGGATAGCAGCTTCCCAAACGTACCTGTCGGGGTAGTTTTTTACTGTCGAATACCATTTATTGTCCCAGCTCAGGTCAACCTTGCCGCCCTCGTACATGGTACCATCCCATTGCGCACCGGCTGCGTTTGCACCAAAACTGAAGCCATCGGTACGGGCATCAAAGGGGTCCATAAACAACAGGAAGTTATCATTCTTCCCAAAGTTAAAATCGCGCTTAAGCGATTCCACCATATTTTGCCCCGGCAGCCCGCCGTAACAAATGGCCACGACGTATAAATTATCGTTATCGTAGGTTAGCTTCACGGTGGTTTTTACCTTGGCGAAGCTGGTATCCATAGGCAACACCAAAAAGAAATTGGCGGCCGAATCGGCACGTTGCCAATCGGGCTCATCTACAATACCGTCAATTTTTATGGCATTGGCGGCACGTTTAATATGGTATTGATAAGCGGCGTTCTTTTTTTGAGCAAATACGCTGAGCCCGGCAAGGCAGAAGCAAAGCAGCAGTAAGGTGAGTTTTCCTGTTGACAATGAATGATAAATAAGAGTTTAAATACTTGGGTACGAGAAACAAGTATATTGATATTATCCGACAAAAAATATATCAATGTGTATTTTGAACACAATTGTTACTTTCTGAATCAGGATTTTCAGAATTAAAGAATTTTCAGGATGCAAACACTGCATTGTGGGCTTTCGATATCAACTTTAAAATTCTGTTCATTCTAAAATTCTGAAAATTCTGATTCAGACACCTTACATTTACCTCATGAAAAACACACTGCAACAACTTTACGGTAATATTGATATCTACCTGTTCGACCAGTTATTGAAAGGCCGTTTCGACGGATGCGATAAGGTATTGGATGTTGGCTGCGGCGGCGGGCGAAACATTGTGTATTTCCTGCAAAACGGTTATGAGGTTTACGGCATCGACCCAAACCCAAACGCCGTAGCAGAGGTGCAGGCCCTATCAAAAACGCTGGCACCAGTCAATGCTTTAGCAAACTTTATAAACTGCCCGGCCGAAAGCATGCCTTTTGAAGATGCGACCTTTGATCTGGCCATTTGCAGCGCTGTGCTTCATTTTGCGGAGGACAGCAACCACTTTGATGCCATGCTACGCGCTACCTGGCGTGTGCTAAAACCCGGCGGCTACCTGTTTGCCCGGCTGGCATCTGATATAGGCATAGAGAGCCTGGTAACGCCCCTGGGCAACAGCCGCTACGCCTTGCCTGATGGCAGCGAACGTTTTTTGGTGAACGAGCAGATTTTGATGGAATATACCCAGGACCTAAACGGGGAATTATTTGAGCCGATAAAAACAACCAACGTACAGAATTTACGGTGCATGACCACCTGGTGCCTGCGGAAAAAATAAGAAGCGGCCTGCTTTTATAGTGCCCGGTACATTATGTGGGTATCTACCATGCCCAATTGCCGATGGCGGAAACCATTTGGCGTTGTCCCGATGATAGCAAACCCATGCTTTTGCCAAAGTTTAACGGCCGTTATGTTGGTTGATACCACAAAATTAAACTGAATGCCTTTGTAGCCCATCTCCGTTGCTGTTTTTATAGAGTGCTGGCATAGTAAACTACCAACCCCTTTTCCCCTAAAGCCGGGGTGCACCATATATCCGCAATTGCCTATGTGGTTACCCAGCCCAACCTGGTTCGGTTTCAGGAAATAAGTACCTGCCACCTGGTTGTTATCAATTGCAATAAAGGTTTCCATATTAGCGCCCAGCCAGTAGCTCATCATATCGTCCCGGGTGCTATCAGGCGCAAAGGCATAGGTATCGCCGGGCTTTACCACGGCACTGAATATTTCCCAAATAGCATCGTAGTATTCGGGGGTAGCTTTTATTATTTCCATTGCAATCCAA
>CBFGNE010000058.1:0-10630 GCA_965649995.1 uncultured Mucilaginibacter sp. | reverse complement strand
TGTCTGGAATAAATAAAGTAATACTTGTTGGTCATTTAGGTAAAGACCCGGAAGAAAGGCAATTGGAGGGCGGAGTGGCGGTTGCAAGCTTTCCCTTAGCAACTTCTGAAACGTTTAATAAAGATGGACGCAAAGTAGAGCAAACCGAGTGGCATAATATAGTTATGTGGCGCGGGCTGGCAGATGTAGCCGCCAAATTTTTACAGAAAGGCAAACTGGTTTACATAGAAGGCAAATTGCGCACCCGTTCTTTTGAAGATAAAGAAGGCATAAAGAAATATACCACCGAGGTTGTTGCCGAAAATTTTACTATGTTAGGGCGCAAAACAGATTTCGAGAACAACGATAATACACCACGTAACGGATCAAAGCCGGCTGATGCCGAAACGTTGCGCAATAACGATGCCGACGACCTCCCGTTCTAAACCAACAACAAACAAACCTTCGGCCATATCCTGGCTGGTGATATTCGCTTTCTTTAACATATACGTTGTTTGGGGTTCTACCTACCTGGCAGTTGCGTATGGGCTAAAAAGTTTCCCGCCATTTATATTGGTGGGGTTGCGTTACCTTACTGCCGGCATTTTGATGCTGGCCTGGTGCAAGCTAAAAGGCGAAAAACTCCCCGAAAAGAAATTACTCTGGCGCCACGCCTTAAGCGGGATCCTGATGCTGGTTGGCGGTACGGGCATGATAGCCTGGGCCGAGCAGTATATCAGCTCGGGCCAGGCCGCCATATTGGTTGCTACCGAGCCCCTGATGATCTTAGTGATCGACCGGAAACGCTGGGCACAATACTTCTCCAATAAATTCATCGTGAGCGGGCTTATCATCGGCTTCGCCGGCATCTTTTTGTTTTTGAAGCTTGGCGTAGCCCCTGCGCATCAATCGCCCATGGCAACTATAGCCAGCGTGGTGATCTTGTTTAGTGCGTTGCTGTGGATAATTGGTTCGCTTATCATTAAAGGCAACCCTGGTAAAAGCTCCTCTGTAATGAATGCGAGCATACAATTATTGTCGGCGGGATGTGCGGCAAGCATTATTGCCTTTGCCAAGAGCGAGCAGGTGGGCTTTTCGTTTAAGGCGGTAACATTCGAGGCCTGGGCAGCATTGCTTTTTTTAATAGTGATGGGCTCGCTGGTTGCTTACCTGTCGTTCGTTTGGCTGCTCAGCATCAAACCGCCGGCCATCATCAGCACGCATACTTATGTAAACCCGGTTGTGGCCGTATTTTTAGGCTGGTTGCTTATACACGAGGATGTGAACAGGGCACAGCTTTTAAGCCTGGTAGTTATTTTGGCGGGGATATTATTAGTGAACGTGCCGGGGTACTTAAACAGGAACAAACCCGAGAATACCGAAGGCGCCTAAATTTAAACCTGGCCAGTTATTATTACGCGCATACTGTTACCTTTATGCCAATGGAACATCCTACCCACAACCCCTGGCAAATAACTTCCCAGCAAAATATTTACGATAACCCCTGGATAAACGTTACCGAGTACCAGGTGATCAACCCATCGGGCAACCCGGGTATTTATGGGAAAGTCCATTTTAAAAATGTGGCCATAGGTGTTATTCCGCTGGATGCGGATATGAATACTTACCTGGTAGGGCAATACCGTTTTGTACTAAACCAATACTGCTGGGAAATACCCGAAGGCGGCGGCCCTGAAGGCAGCGACCCGCTGGAATCTGCCAAACGCGAACTACTGGAGGAAACCGGCCTAAAAGCGCTTGAATGGACCGAAATATTGCAGATGCACCTATCCAATTCGGTAAGCGATGAGTTGAGCATTATATACCTTGCGCGCAACCTGCAGCAACACGAGGCCGAGCCCGAAGACACCGAAGACCTGCTGGTAAATAAAGTGCCTTTTGAACAGGTTTACCAAATGGTGAACAGTGGCCAGATAACCGACTCGGTAACCGTAGCGGCGGTTTTGAAGATAAAGCTGATGCAATTAGAGAACAGATTATAAGCCAACGTTTATCATTTTCTCAAAAAAACATAACTTTGCGGCCTTGATGAAAAAGTTTTTAGGCTATTTCTTGTCGCCATTTGCCACTATTGCATTTGTATTGATGCTGGTGATATTTCAGCCCATCCAATGGATGTGTTATAACTGGGGCGGGTATAAAGCGCACAAGCGTTCGGTAGATATCCTCAACTTCTTTTTGGTTGGCACTTATTATATATTGTTCAACACCGTTAAATTCACCAATAAGCAAAACCTCCCGCTTGGCCGCTCCATCATTTTTATAGCTAACCACCAAAGCGATTTCGATATACCGCCGATGATTTACTTCCTGCGGAAATACCATGCAAAGTTTGTATCTAAGGTAGAGCTCACCAAAGGCGTTCCGTCCATATCCTATAACCTAAAGGTAGGCGGCGGAGCCAATATCGACCGGAAAGACCCGCGCCAGGCAATCACCGAACTGGTAAAATTCGGCACCCGGATGAAAGAGAATAAATGGTCGGCTATGATATTCCCTGAAGGGACACGCTCTAAAGATGGCAAGGTAAAAACTTTCCAGGCTGCGGGCGTAGCGGCATTACTAAAGAAATGCCCCGACGCCTTATTAGTGCCTGTGGCCATCAAAGATTCCTGGAAAATGCGCCGTTACGGGTTATATCCGTTAAACACCTTCACGCCTATGAGCTGGACGGTGCTTGAACCCATAGAGCCCGGCAAAACACCTGCCGATGAATTGGTGAAAGAGGTGGAGAACAGGATACGCGCGGTGGTGGATTAGTGTCCTTAATTCAAATCCCCTGCCGAAAACGTATTCCCCTGGCTTAAATCCCCCGTTTCAAATCCCTTTTTAAACCAATACATACGCTGGGCACTGCTGCCGTGGGTAAAAGAATCGGGCGTAACTTGCCCCTGGTATTTTTGCTGCAGGCGGTCGTCGCCAATTTGGTTTGCAGCGTTCAGGGCTTCTTCTATATCGCCTTCATCGAGCACATTTTTCATGTTTTTTTCGTAGTGTGCCCAAATACCGGCGTAAAAATCGGCTTGCAATTCCAGCTTTACCGATAGTTTATTGTATTCCTCCTCGCTTAATTGCTGGCGCGCCTGCTCCATTTTGGCGCTAAGGCCAAGCAGATCCTGCACGTGGTGCCCAACTTCGTGGGCAATAACATAGGCTTGCGCAAAATCGCCGGCAGCGCCAAACTTGTTGGAGAGCTCGTCGAAAAAGGAAACATCGAGGTATACTTTCTGGTCGCCGGGGCAGTAGAACGGGCCACTTTGGGAAGATGCTTGTCCACAGGCGGTGTTTACGCCATCTGTAAAGGAGTGCATTACCGTTGGCTGGTACGTTTTGCCCATATCATTAAAAAGCTTTGTCCACACGTCTTCGGTATCGGCCAGTACCACGCGCGCAAATTTTTCCTGTTTGCTATCAGGCGCGGTTGATTCGGTATTGGCTTGTTGTGCGCCCTGCCCTCCCTGGTTGAGGATCTGTGAAGGATCTATTCCTGTAAAAAAATAGATAGCAGCAGCAATTAAACCCAGCACGCCACCGCCTACGGCCATACCACGGCCGCCACTACTGCCTTTTTCAAAGTTATCGCTCTCGCGCCTGCCAAACCATTGCATAATTTTTCAATTTATTTTAGGGGTAACGCGGAGAGGATGTTAAATGTTTGGGGTGAAGTTAGAAACGTTGGAGAAGTTAGAAAGGTTAGAAAAGTTAAAAAGGGTTAGAGAGGTTCGAGTACAACTTACAACCTTTCTAACCCTTCTAACTTATAACTTCCGACAACTACCTTTCTAACTTAGGTATCCTTGCGGGGGCATCCTTGCCTGCTACTATCGAGCGGGAGCTTAGGGCAATAGCCCGGATGGTTGCTACAATGTTGCTTACATCCATGCTGGCAAACTCATCCTTAACCGAGTGGTATAGTTTATCGGTATCTATCTGGTCGGTAGAGATGGTGTGGGCTGGTACGCCTAAAGCCGCTAATGTCGCATTATCGCTGCGGTAGAACAGGTTTTGCGCCGGGTATGGGTCCGGGTAAAACTTAAAGGCAGTGCCTTCCAAATTGCTTTGCAATATCTTGCCAAAATCCGACCGCTCGTAACCAGTAATAAATGCCGAGTTTTCGCCAAATTTGGATGCCTTGCCAATCATTTCGATATTAAACATCGCCACAACCTTGTCGGGGTTCATCTGCTTAGAGAAATATTGCGAGCCAAACCCGCCAATCTCCTCGGCAGTAAAGGCCACAAAAATGAGGGTACGCTGGTTATTGTTTAGTTTCTTATAATACTTGGCCAGTTCTATTACCGCTGTAGTACCCGATGCATCATCATCGGCACCGTTGGCAATGCTGTCGCCATCCATTGGCTTGATAATGCCCAGGTGATCGTAATGGCCCGAGAACACTACGTATTCGTCGGGTTTTGATTTACCCGGTATCATGCCCGCTACATTGAATAGTGGTTTTTCCTCTGTTTTAGCCTCGTAGGCAACGCTTAACGATTTCACCTCATCAACACCCGCCATTACAAATACAACCGGTTTATCGGCATCCGCAGCGCCTTTAAACGACGTTCCGCCACGCTTGGCGCGGGCAACTACCCTTTTAAACATGGCGGCATAGCTGGTATCTACCAATACAACGGTATTTTTTCCGGCTTTTAGTATGGCCTGGTATTCGGTGCCAAAGTTTTTGCCTGCCGCAACCTTTACAACCTCTACGCCATCCAGACTGGCCCAGCTAAACGTGCCCGTTGCGCTAACCACAAATTTATCAGCCGGCACTTCCGCACCATTTATAGTGAGTTTTGAACTTACCGGGGTAGTGCGCAGCATGCTAAAGTTTTGGCGGAAACCTGTAGCGCCCGCCAGTGGCTTTATGCCGGCGGCTTTAAATTCCCCCTCAATAAAAGTGGCAGCTTTATCAATGCCCGGCGTAAAGGTGCCGCGCCCCTGCATGTCATCGGCACTGAGGGTTTTAATAATGCGTTCTACATCATCCTGTTTAATTAATTTGTTTACATCCTGCCCAAAACTGTATGCCGATGTAGCCAGTAAGGCCGCCGCTATTAGATATTTTTTCATGTTATTTTACTTTTGATGATAACCAGCTGTTGCGGAAATCCTGTTGTTCTTTTGTTATTTGCTTGCCCGCTTTTTCAAAGGCCACCACCTCGTAGTTAGGGTTTTCTTCTAAGGTGATCACGGTTTGGTGTTCGCCAGCGCGGTTTTTGAAGCTTACGGTTACCTTATCGCCCGGTTTTTTATTTGCCAATGCTTCTGTAAACGCCGCAGCATCTTTTATATCCTTGCCATCAGCCTTGGTAATCACATCGCCGGCATCAATGCCTGCTTTATAAATTGGCGTACCGGCTGTGGTGTTTGCTTGTATAGCGAAGCCATCTCCCTCACCTGTACGCGCCTGCCCGCTGCGGCCACGGCCACCGGCACCGGCTAATGGGCCAACCCAGCCTTTACCCGGCTGCACACGTTGTAAAACAAGCCCGGCCTTTGCAAGCAACGCTTCGTAATTATTTTTCTCGGTACCGTTGATGTAGCGTTTAAAGAAATCAGCCGCAAATTTTTGGTTTTTAGTTACATTGCCCAGGTCGGTTTGTAAGTCGGCAATGGTGTAAGGCTTCATTGTTTTGCCGCGCGCCTGCCAAACCTGGCGCATATAATCATCAAGCGTTAAATTAAACTCGCTGCGCAAACGCAAATCCAGCGCCAGGGCTGTTGCACCGCCATAAGTATAGTAGCTGGTGAACATATTGGTTTGGTTATTTGGGTCGATAGATACGCCTGCATCAGCAAACACGGCGTAGCGGCTTGCATCGGCTGGGGAGTATTTGGCAGCGCCCGGCGTATTTACCGCCTGGTTTACCAGCCCTGCTATGGTACGGGTGTAATCATCAACACTATGTATGCCTGCGCGGGCAAGCACCAATTCGCCGTAATATTGGGTAAAGCCTTCGGCAAACCAAAGCTCACCGCTCATGTTGGCATGCGTAAAGTTAAATGGCTCTAACGATTTTGGGCGGATGCGTTTCACGTTCCAGCTATGGAAAAACTCATGCGAAAAAGTTCCTATCAACCTGCTTTCCAGCCCTTCTACCCTTGGTGCCGGCTGCACAATAATGGTAGAATTTCGGTGCTCCATCCCATCTCCGGATGTGGTGGGGTGTACATCCTGCAAAAAGGTGTATTCGCCGTTATCGAAGGCTGGCAGTTCGCCAAAAACGGCCTTCTCTTCCAGCACCATTTTTTGCACCATTTTGGCAAAATTGTCAATCACCGCCTGGCTATCGTCAGAGTGGGTGCTTAAGTTTATCTTTTCGGGCTTGCCGTTGTTATCAACCGTCCAGCTGTTTACTTTGTATGCCGATAGTTCGGTTGGGCTATCCATTAAGTATTGCAGGTTTGGTGCGCTGTACACATTGTCGCCTTCGCTTTTTAATTGGGTTGCAACCTTCCAGCCATATTTGTCGGCATCGTTAAACTGCACTCTTATTGGCCGCTCGTCCTGCCCCTCTGCCCATAAAATAGTGGCAGGCATGTTTAAATGCGCATGGCTGGCATCTACGCTGGCGTAGGTGCCGTCGGTCCAGTTGGCAAACAGCGTGTAGCTTATTTTTACGGTTTCGGTTGTGCCTTGTATTTCGTAAAAGTCGCCCTCCAATTGCTTAATAACAAGCGGAGCGTTATCGGCACCGGTAGCTTTTAGGTTATAAATGTTTTTACCAAACTCGTGGGTAGCGTAACGGCCGGGGGATGAACGGCTCATGTGTACTTTTAAAGCGCCGCCGGGGGCTTGCGGAATGGTTAACAATACCTCAGCCTCGTGGTGTACCGCGTTGGGGAACGAGATAGTATAATAAATAGGCTTTTGTTTTTGAGCGAAGGAAGTTGCAGCCAGTAGCGAAGCTGCAGCAAGCGTAAATAATTTTTTCATTGATCAGTATATTACGGCGATGAAATTAACATTTAATAGCTAAATGTTTTCTATCAATTTTATTACGCTTTGCGAGTGAGTGGTGAGCGGTGTGTGGTTAAATAGGCCCGCCAAAAACTTTGGCACACCCTCTAATCATAGCTATGCCTGCCAAAATCATACTCGGATTGTGCCGTTATGATTCGCTTTCGGCGTTCTACGTCGGCATCCAGGTTATGGTCGTAAGTATTGTCGGTAACGGCAATATCCCGGTCTTTATCCTTATCGGCAAAGTGGGTGTTAGCTTCGGCAATTTTTGCAATAGCGGTATCATATGGCCCCTTGGGCGACATCAGTTTTACAAACACTGGCAAACACTCAAACAGGATAAACAAATACCCAATAAAAGATATGGCGAGGTAGGTATCCAGGTCGCGGCTGCCGTCAACATTATACCCCAGTTGCCCCAGTGCCCAGTTACGGTCGGCAAAGCCGGCCACGTTTGATAGGCTATCCAGTTGTTTTTCGTTAAATAGACGCGTGCTGTTTACGCCCTCGTATTCTTTCCGCTGGCTCAGGTAATTATCCATTTGCCCCAGGTTATCGGTTACAGTTTTCAAGCGGGCTTGTTTCTCCTCAAGCACCTGCTGTTTCTGTTTGGCATAGGTGCCGTAGCCAGTAATGCCCGATGTTTGGTTGGTTTTATCGCCAAAAACTTCCTGGTTTAGCTGGTAGCGCGAGCGGTTGATATCGCGCTCTAAAGAGTCTTTTTCCTTCTTCAGGTCGCTGTTTTTACCCATCTCCTGTGCATACTTTTGCTGGTAGGTTTTCTGTAGCGAATCTATCTTGGTGTGCTGCCCTTTAAGGTAGGCTGTTTTCAGTTTCTGGCGGATCTCTTTATCAAATATCTTCAGCTCCAGCGGGCGCGATATGACGATGCCTATCATTATAGCCAATAAAATACGCGGCGATGCCTGCAAAATTTGCTGGTTGGTGCTGCCCTCTTTGTTGATACTGGATACGATGTACCTATCCATATTAAAAATAGCCGTACCCCATAAAAGCCCGAATAATATAGCGAAACCCACCGCAAACGCGCTGCCGCTAAATACAAAATACATGGCATACCCGCCTGATAACGAGGCAAATAATGCAGTAAAAAATATGGTAGCGCCAATACCTACATACTTATTATGCTCGATGGGGTATTTCTTTAAAGTATCTATATGTGCGCCGGAACAGAACCAAAAAAACCGGTTAACTTTCTTCATTTAAGCTGTTTATCGTATTATATACAATTAACTATGAAACGCTCGTAAGCCCTTATTGTTACAAAAACGGCGCAATTATTTGATACAGAAAAAACATACCTTTGACTAATAATTATATTTACGATGAAAGAAATTAGCGTACAGGAACTAAAAGAGAAATTAGATAGCGGCGAAGATTTTCAATTGATAGATGTCCGCGAGGATTTTGAATACGAAACTTCTAACCTTGGTGGCAAACACATCCCACTGGGTGGCATACTGATAGAGGCCGACCAGGTTGCAAAAGATAAACCGGTAGTTATTATGTGCCGTAGCGGCAAGCGCAGCTCGGTAGCTTTACATCAGTTAGAGGCACAAGGCTACACCAATTTATATAATTTAAAAGGCGGCATTTTAGCCTGGCAGGCCGAAATTGACCCCACCATAAGCGTTTACTAATATGGGCAAGAAGATAGCGCTCAACGTTGTTTACAACCTGGGCATTTTTGTGGCACTGATGATTGGCTATTACGGCATAGAACATGCCCAGTATGCTTATTTACTGGGTGCGGTGTTTATTGCAGGCGTATTTATTTCGCTTAAAATAAAGCTGATAAAAGAAGTAAAAGAGACCACCAAAAAGCAGTAAGCTGCTCACAATTTTAATATAAGGCCCGGTTTTAGTAACAAAACCGGGCCTTTAAGTTCTAAATACAAAAACGTCCTTTAACCTTATATTAATCCTTAACTATCATGTTTTTAGCAATTGTTGGCCTGGTTATACTTTTTGTAGGTATAATGGTAAAACGCTCGCCCGAGCCTGCCGGCCGTTTTGGCGGCCTTGTTAGTATTGTTGGCGGTGTTATAGCTGTACTGGGGCTGCTGTTTTCATCCGTTAAAGTTATCGACCCGGGGAAAGTTGGCGTACAGGTGCTGTTTGGTAAAGTGCAGCCTGATATACTGGAAAGCGGGCTACATGTTATAAACCCCCTTGTTGATATCACCACATTTGATGTGCGTACCCAAAACTACACCATGAGCGGGCAACACAGCGAAGGTGATATACAAGGCGATGATGCCATAAGGGTGCTATCGTCTGACGGGTTGGAAGTTACCGCCGACCTTACCGTTTTGTTTAAAGTTAACCCCGACAAAGCCCCGTACATCCTGCAAAATATTGGGCAAAACTACGTTGACAATATCGTGCGCACGGTATCCCGCACGGCCATACGCGATAATGCTGTGAATTATGCAGCGGTAGACCTATACTCGGTTAAACGCCAGGAATTCCAAGAGCGGATAAACCGTACCATTGGTACCAGTTTTGCAAAACGCGGGCTGGAGTTACAACAGATCCTTATCCGTAATATATCCCTCCCAGCATCGGTTAAGGCCAGCATCGAATCTAAAATAAACGCAGAGCAGGAAGCACAGAAAATGACCTTCGTACTCCAGAAGGAGCGCCAGGAAGCCGACCGTAAACGCGTGGAAGCACAGGGTATTGCCGATTACCAAAAGATCCTGTCTACCGGTTTATCTGATAAACAATTGCAATACGAAAGCATTAAAGCCCAAAAGGAAATTGCCCTATCGCCCAATACCAAGGTGATCATTATGGGTGGTGGTAAGGGCGTTAATCCTATTTTATTGAGTGACAAATAATTAAGAATGAATTAAATAACGAATGGGAAATGGGTGAGAATATCAACCCCCTTGAAGATCATACAAGTAAATGGCCTCACTTAAATAAGGAGAAGATAATCATTGCTTGTTACATCATCATCGACTGCCTGGTTGTTCTTGGTGAATGCATTGATTCAACCAACCTTGCAGGACCCGGATACGGCTTGACGCTTCTCATTTTCGGTTTACCACTAAGTTTGCTTGTGTTGACGATATACTTCATCCTGTTTTTAACAAACAGGATGAAATACAAGAATGAATTAAAACTTCATGCCCTGGGAACATTGAGTTTGATATTAACCTTGCCTGCCCTTGGCCTTTTAATGAGTATTTTCAAATAGAACACTTTTAAAATCACTCAAAGTATTTAGCATACTCCGCCGGTATCTCTGTTATCGGCTTTATCATAATATCCTTATAGTAAACCTCAGCAGCTTCGCTTTGCAGTTGCAGTTTGCCGTGGGTAAGCGGTTTGATGGTGTCGCCATCTTTATAGCGGGAGTTTTTTAGCGCCATTACTACTTTGCCGTTTACAATGTGCAGGCTTTTATCGCCGTAGGTTATCAGTTCAATTTCGTTCCACTCGCCTATTGGTTTATCCATTTTGGTGCCGGCCTCACAAAAGCCGCCGTTGCCGGTTGCGCCGCCAAGGGGTGTCCATTTACCGTTGATGTTGAATTTATAGCTACTGTCTTTTATCGCTTTGGCATCCGCCTGCGAGGTGGATTGCGACCAGTAATCGCCCGAGCTATTCTCCACCACCTGGAATTCCTGG
>CBFGNE010000057.1:0-10632 GCA_965649995.1 uncultured Mucilaginibacter sp. | reverse complement strand
AGGCTTCGGCGGCGGGAGCAGCAAGCAGTATAAGTTCAGCCTGGGGCGTATGCCTTTTTGTTTCTTTTATCAGGCGGATACCGATACCCCGGCGCTGGTGTGCCTGGTCTACCGCAAGGCAGGACAGGTAGGTGCAAAAAACAAAATCGGTAAAGCTGCGGGCTAAGCCCACCAGCTTGCCATCTATACGGGCAGTTACAAACAGGTTTGCGTGCCGGCACATCGCTTCAATACGTGGCATATCGTTAATAGGGCGGCGTTCGCTCAGCTTGCTGCGTTCCATTACATCAATATATTCTATAGCGTCCAGCACTTCTTCGCGCTGGTAGGTAACGTCGGGTACAGGCATTCTTAATGGCATTAAGTATTAAACCTTCAAATCATCAATATTATCCAGCAAAAAACTGTGCGTAAAACGCGTCATCCCGGTTTTTGGGTAATAGTCTACCGCAGCGGGTGCAGCAAGCAGTATCAGTTTGGCAGTTGGCGTATACCTTTTTGTTTCCTTTATCAGGCGGATACCGATGCCCATACGCTGGTACGCCTGGTCTACCGCCAGATCGGACAGGTAGGTGCAAAAGGCAAAATCGCTGAGGCTGCGGGCTATGCCTACCAGTTTACCCGCTATACGGGCGGTTATAATAAGGTTGCCGTTTTGGCACATCAGCTTTACGCGGGCCATATCATTTACGGGGCGGCGTTCGGCAAGGGTACTGCGTTTTAATACGTCAATAAATTCTTCGGGATCCAGTGCTTCCTCGCGCTGGTAGGTAACTTCGGGTGCAGGCATTTTTAAGTGTTAAGATTTGATATCACTCTTCAAATTTTGGCACTGGGCGCGTCAATTAGATAGGCCAATAAAGATAAACACTATAGTCCAGCTAAATACAGGTATAAAAACGCATAAATCCCCCCAATTCACCTAATCATAAAACTCCGGCGAAATAGCCATGGCCATTAAAGCTTTCTGGTGTTTATCAAAAAGTTTCTTCCACCAAAACTGGTAACTGCGCGGGTAAACCACCTGTTCAGAATTTTCGCGTTTTGGCAAATTCTCCAGCGCAAGGAGCTTAAACATTACCTTGCGCGAATGGTCTACCACCGCATGCGAGCGTTGCGTATAGCCGAATACACTATTTATCTCTTTATTTGTTTTGCCTACCAGTATCATCATAAATATCTCGATGTGCAGGGTAGAGAAGCCCTTTGTTTTTAGGTTTGGCCTAGTGGTTGTTATTGCATGTACTTTCATAACGCTTAATTTTAAACCGGATAAAATTCAGTTGCCCGCTATTGCTTTTTTACGGCTTTGTTTGCCACAAAGTTTTATAGGGCCGGCGGCAAATGCAGTGGTACCGATAAAAGCACATGCCTGTTATGCAAAACCATGCAGGCGGCTTACAATACCTAAAGCACTCTGCAACAACGCCAAATACATTATTTACTTTGTTCAGTTGGTTTGCGGCGGCAATTCCTTTGGGCCAGACCCCGGCTTATTCATTTTGTTCATTATATTTTATAGCCAAAAGCCAGCATACTATTTTGATAAATTGCTTAGGCAATGCCCGCAGGAAGTATATATTTACAGCCGGTATAAACCCAAAAAACGGGTTTCGATAAGATGTATTTCTGTAACCTAAAGGCATGCAATTATTAACCCACCCCTTAATATTAATTTTTAAACAATCATTATGAGCGAACAAACCAATCAACCTAACGACCCGGATGGCACCATCCCTTTAGCAACCGGAAAAGCATGGGCAGCAAATTGGCGCAGCCACCTGTCAACTTCAGAAGATGTATTTCAGGTGAGATCTTTTTTTGTCCCTATCGCGTCCGTAAACACTTTGCTTACCAACAACCCCGGCCTGGAAGGCATAAGGACTTATATGGCCCTTGAAGATGTAGGCGACATGACGACGGCCAAAATGGTAATGGTAGCGATTGTTGACGGCGAAGAAGTGCTTACCCTGCCCGGCGAAAAGAGCGGTGCCGTAGACATGTTTACCCCTTGCCCTCCTTATTGCCCAACCGGCGGCGGCCCTACTTTAGAAAGCTAATTGAAATTTCTTCCGCAGATGTTTATAAGCTTTAATATCTTTAAGGCTTATAAACATCAATGGAAAAGTTTTTCTTTATCTACCTCACGTTCATCGCTCCTTCCACCGCATTAATCCCTGTCGTTTACGCATTTATTAACTACCGGCATTTAAGTCGGGCATTTAAAATACTACTGTTCTTCATTATTTTTTCGGTGGTTATGAACACTACATCCGCCGTTATGGCGCGTGTTTACCATTTGCCTACGCTCTGGCTGTTCCATATTTATACTCCTTTTGAGTTTGCCTTTGTTATCGCCTTTTTTGCCGAATTTTTTAGCAAACGTATAAGGTATATTATGTACGGTGTTGCCGTAGCGTTTGCGCTTTTCTGCTTGTGCAATACGCTTTTCCTCCAAAGCTTTAAGCAATTAGATGGCTACTCCCGGTCGGTAGATGCACTGATCCTCATTGCCTGCTGCATGTTGTTTTTCGCTAAAAACAATAACGACCTTGACCATAAATGGGCCGACTATGCCAGCAACTGGATTGCCGCCGGCGTGTTGCTTTATTATAGCAGTTCGTTATTTATGTTCATTTTCTTTAACATGATGACGGTAGCCGGCACTATGCAAATGATTATATTTATAGGATATGCTACTGTTTTAGCAATAGAATATGTTTTATTTGCGATAGGATTCAACAAATGCAGGCCACAACAGACAATATCTACATCCAGATGATCCTGGGCATGAGCGGTGCCCTCATCCTGGTGGTATCGTTCATCCTATTTAATATCCGTAACCAAAACAGGTTGCTACGGCAGCGCCAGCAGTTTCAGCAAGCCCAAATTGCGCACCAGAAAGAGTTGCTGGGCGCCGTAATAGAATCGCAGGAAGCCGAACGCAAACGCATAGGGCAAGACCTGCACGATGATGTTGGTACCAGCCTTTCGGGCTTAAGGCTGCTAATAGAGATGTTCAAGCCTGTTGATCATAAAGATGAGCACTACCTCAGCTTTGTAAAATCGAGCAAGAGCACTATCGATAAAATTGTAAAGGATGTGCGCCATATATCGCACAACCTGTCGCCGGCCACGCTTGGGTATTATGGGCTTGCCGCTGCCATAAACGAGCATAGCGATATCATCAATCAATCGGGCAAGCTTAAAATAAATGTACTTAACCAGGCTGAGCAAGCGCTGGAAAAGCTTAATATTACCGCAGCCACCGCACTATACCGGGTTTTAGAAGAGTTGTTGAATAACACTATCAAGCACTCGGGAGCCAGCAGTGCCGATATCACGTTTTTACAGCAGCCACAGGCCATAGGCATCAATTACAGCGATAACGGTAAAGGGCTATCGGCAACGGTAGGCCAGGCCACCAGGGGCATGGGCATGCAGAATATCGAAAGCCGGCTGCTTAACATTAACGCTACTTATGCTATTACCACACAGCCGGGCCAGGGGTTTCATATCCAAATAAACTATCCCTTAATTTGAGCATTAAATAATATGGACAAAATAAACGTTGCAATTGTTGACGACCAAAATCTGTTTAGGCAAAGCCTGGCCTTGCTCATCAATTCGGTAGGCGATTTTAGGCTGGTTAACGATAGCGCCGGCGGGCAGAGCTTTTTGGATTTCCTAAAAAACATGGATTCGCCGGTTAATGTTGCGGTGATTGACATGGATATGCCGGGCATGAACGGGATACAATTGAACAAAGCCCTGCACGAGCATTACCCCGAAATAAAGGTAGTGATACTATCGGTACACGTAAACGAGGCGCTTATTACCCAAATGATAAACGCAGGGGCGGCATCCTACCTTGCCAAAAACTGCGATAAGGACGAGTTGATAATGGCCATTAATACGGTGCACAAGCACGGCTTTTATTTTAATAACGATGCCCTCAACGCCATCCGTAACAGTGCCAACCATAAAAGCCAGTCGCAGGTAATTTTAAATTCGCTCACCATATCGTTAACCCGACGCGAAAAGCAAATTCTATTGCTTATTTGCCGGGAATACAACAATGCCGAAATAGCCAACGAACTATTTCTAAGCGTGCGCACCGTAGAGGGCCACCGCAATAACCTGCTTATCAAAACAAATTGCCGCAACACTGCCGGGCTGGTACTTTTTGCTATCAAAACGGGGCTGTTCGAGATGCTTTTTTAACCCGTAATACTACCCGATTTTAAAAACAGGTAGAACTACCTGCCAAGCCTCTTTTCGTAACTTTTAAATTATAATATTCACTCAAGGGAAATTTTACGTTCTCTATAGTTTACTAAAAACATCATCTTTAATTAATACACAACGCAACGGGAGCATATCAAATATACAAGCAAAATTAAGTACAACTTAATGTTTATATTTACGTAATAAACTCTTGGTTAAAGTTGCAGGATGGATATTGTATATATAAGTAATCAGATCAAGTTCGATATATTAGCTATTTGCGGTAAGCCTTCCGCAAAAGCATATAATTTATTAACAGATACGCCGCTCCATTCCATTGGTTATGAAAGCGATGAGGAGCTTTGCAGACAGCTCGAATATAAATTGCAATTAATTGCAGAAGAATATAAAACGGGCAAAAATATTTCCGCAGGCTCGGTATCAAAAGAGCTTACCGTTCGCCAGTGCATCCAGTTAGTTATTGTTTAACACCTATTACCGTTCCCAGGATGAATTTTTGCTTTCATGAGTGCATTTTTAAACCATCACCTCGAAATACTTAAATCATCAGTCCTCGTTAAGTCGGGATTTAAAAGCATAGCACCCGGCAATTGTAAAGTAATTTCGGTAAATATCTTCAACAGTACCAGGCAAAGTATTAGCGAAACCACGCTAAAACGGGTTTACGGCTTTGCGCATAGTAAATTCCGCCCATCGTTATTCACTATTGATGCCATGGCCAAATATTGTGGTTATGGCGGCTGGGATGATTTTTGCCAACAGCAGGAAGGGCAGGTAAATAATAATGCCGGAGCAAACACAAATTGGGAGGGCCTTAAAAAAAACGCGTCCAAAATAACCCATTTTACGTTACAGGCTTTAAAAAACAAATCGGGTATACCTTATAACCAAACCATACAAAGGCAATTTATAAACCAACACCTCAACGAGTTTTTACTTGGCAATTATAACGCAACTGTATTAACGTCGCCCGCCGGTTATGGCAAAACTATTGCGCTTTGCCATTGGGCAGAGCATACTATGGGCCTCAGCTCCACAGGCGAAAGCAATGATATTGTATTGTTTTTTAGCAGCAGTGCGCTGATGAACGTTTTTTTGAGCGGCCGCGACCTTAATGACTGGCTGCTGGCTTTGCTGGGTTACTCCAAAAACGAGGATATTCAATCGCTGTTAGACAACGGGGACAATCAACCCGGCAATTTTTTCCTGATCATTGATGGCCTCGACGAGCATTCCTACAAATCAGAAACATTTAATTTGCTGGTAAACCAGGTATTGGATATTGCCGCATTATACCAAAACATACCCTGGTTTAAGCTGATACTCACCATGCGCTCGGCCACGTGGATGAATAATAAGCACCTGCTGCAAAACAGTAATATTAAATGGCACACCGGCTTTGCAAGTAACCCCGAGGGCGTGGATATCAATGTTCCGCTATTTAGCCTGCCCGAAATAAAAGAACTGTGCCTTAAAATAAACCCTGCTATAAAAAGCTTTTTAGCCTTTGATATTGCCGGGGATTTTAACCATCCTTTATATTTTCAGTTTTACTATAAAGAGCATAAAGAAAATTTCTCGCTTTGCGATATCAACCACATTTGCCTGTACGAACTGATATCAACCTTTGTATTAAACAAGTTGTACCTGGGCCCTTACTCTGCCGAAAAGATTTTGCTTTTGAACGCCCTGGTAAGCCATTTAGATTTTAAAAACAATATTTACGAGATAGATAAGCTGAAAGCAAACGCCCTTGTAAAGCAATATAGCCATGCCTATCACGAGCTGGTGAGCGTTGGTTTTTTAAGGGAGATAAACACCAGTGCCGATTTGCAGTACCATACCGCTATTCAGTTTACTAACCGTAACTTTTTAGATTTTAGCATCGCAAAAAACCTGCTGCAAAAAAACGGCGATGTGTTTGACGGTAACGTTGTATCATTTATCAACGGCAACTTTACTGATGGGCAGCACCGGCTCTCCCTGTTAAAATGGTGCATTATAAACGCTATTAAAACTCCACAGCCTAACAGTTTTGATGTATTGACACTTGCCGAGCTAAGCGAGGAACAAAAATCTGACTTAAGGGTATTTTTGGCAGAATTGCAGCAAAAGACCAGACTGGACTCGCATTTGCTTAAAAAGGCTGAGCCTGTATCTATGTAAACAATCATAATACATTTATCACGCCATACTAAAAGACAGCAGGATTAACTCAGGGGCTTTAATAAACTGGGAAGTTTTTAACTAACGTGAGTTTAGGGTAAACATTTGTATAGGGTGAAATGGAATTTGTGATAAGCATCTGCTTAACCTCACCTGAACGGCGAGGCACTTATAAAAACCATCTTCTTTCAAGAAGATGGTCCGGATTGCCAAAACTGTATATTATCTATACCGGTTTCTCAAACACCCTCTTCACTAAAAATCCCGACAGTGCCGACATGCCCCCTATCAATCCACCGATCAAAACCGTTACCAACAGCAACAACAACCAATGCGGCAATTGAAACAGATGTGCTACGCGGGTGGCAAGTATATTGGCGTTGGGCAAACTCTTTAGTAAGGCCAATGCCAGCCAGGCCAATGCCAATGCGCCAAAACCCGACCAAAACGCATGGCCGGAAGCCTTGCCCAAAAGTATTGCCGAGGCAAACGCAAAAATACAGGCTGCCCACCAGGGCAAAATAAAGCCGCTTACAAACGATAATAAAAGTATCAATGCGAATAACATAAATTTATTTGCTAAGGGTTAAGGTTGTTTTAATGCGGGTTGATTTCTCGGTTGGCGATTGCAGGTAAAGCAGCTCTTTCAGCTTACCGTCTTTCCATGTTTGCAGCATATCATCGTAAAAAAAGCTGCCGGGGTTGCCGCTTTGCCCGCCGGGCAGTATGCCAAAGCCTTTTACATTAGGGCCAAGCTGTACCACCATGCGCCATGAAGGGCCATGCCCGTCGATAAGGGCGTTTACGGTTGAGCCAGTACCACCTGAAGCGAAATTACCAGAGCCAAAGCCCGGCAGGTTGGCCAGGTGGCGCACCTCAAACTCCTTTACCTTGCCCCATTGCCAGTTGCCCGGTTTGCCATGTTTTTTTATCAGGGCATCTACTGCTAAATTAAAACTGCGGCTGAGTACGTCTGTAGCCGTTTCAGTCAGGGGCGTTTTTTTGTTATCGAACCAAACGGAGGTAGGCTCTTTCAGCAGTAACTCTTCTGTCCTATCCATTGATGGCCAATTGAGGGGCATATCCTTGTCAGAGAAGTTGTCATTCCACGTAGCCTGGTAAAAATGGTTCCACCAGCCGGTAAATATGGACGCGCCTTCGGAATTAGCATCGAAAAACTTATCCCACTTCCTGAGGGTATTGAGGGCAGCCAGTTGATTTTCGTCCAGTTTGCTGGCATCCAAATATCTCAGCATCGCGGGTAAAATATCCTGGGCGCGGATGCTGTAGGCATCGGTCTGCAATACGCGCATGCTGTCTGCCGTTGCTTTCTGCATAGCACCGAGGCGGTCGTTAATACGTTTTCCGCGTTCGTAACCTGCAAACTGCCAGTTAATGTAATACGGGTAACTTGGGTCGGTAGAACTTTGGTTGGCCGAGCTTACAAAGCCGCGCGGCGGGTTTTTAACGGTGGGGTTTTGCTCAAAGGGGATAAAGCCATGCCAATCGTTTGCCGGGTCGCTTCCATCCATCAAAAACTTGCCCTGTTCTTTGTACTTTAAAGGCAGCCGGCCATTTGGGGTGATGGCAATATCATTATCGGCCGAGGCAAATACAAAGTTCTGTGCCGGGGCGCTAAAGTACTTTAGTGCTTCGAGGTAGTCGGTGTAATTGCTGCCGCGATTGAGCAGGTAAAAGGTTTTAAACTCGTTTGATTCTTCGTGCGCTATCCATTTAAGCGCATTGCCAACCGGGATGTTATCATGCCCTTTAGCCAGTCCGGCATTGTCATAAACCACGGGGCCAAAACGGGTATAACGTACGGTATCTGTAATATCGCGCTGGCCCTTTATATGGATGGTTTCTACGCGGTAAGTAACTTTGTTCCACTGGTTATTGTACCAGTACTCGTTACGGTTAGCATCTTTAAACTTAATTTGGTACCAATCTAAAATATCAGCATCCACATTGGTTACGCCCCAGCTTATTTTTTTGTTGTAGCCGATGACGATGCAAGGCGCACCCGGCAGCGAAACCCCATAAACATTTACGCCGCGGGCGGATAATTGCATCTCGTACCATATAGATGGAAATGTAAGGTCGAGGTGCGGATCGTTGGCTAAAATAGGGTAGCCTGATGCTGTTTTGCTGCCACTGATGGCCCAATTATTACTGCCTATGCCTTCTACCCTTTCCTTTATTTTCATGCCCGTGAGCGTCTGTGTTTTAAAGGCTGCAGGCGGTGCAGGTATGGGCAGTGGTTTAAAATCCCATTTGGTGCCTACCGGGATGATGGGGCTTTCGTGCATTGGATAATCGGGGAACAGATCATTAGTTACTTTTGCGCCAAATTTGTTCAGCACGTTGGTCATGGCCAATTCGTTGGTGCCGCCGGCAAGTGTTTCAGACATTAATTTTAAAAGGAACGCACAGTTAATGGGCTTCCATTCCTCCGGCGCGTAATCCAGCAGCTTGTACTCTATCGGGTAATCGCGTTTACTAAGCCCCTTCACGTACCCGTTGACGCCGTCGGTATAAGCGTTTATAACTATCTTCATCACCGGGTCCTTCATCATACCCTTCAACGTATTTTCGGCGCCATACACCATGCCCATGCGGCGATGATAGCGGTCAACATCCAGGGCTTTTGCGCCAACTACTTCTGCCAGCCTGCCCGATGCACTGCGGGTTTGTATATCCATTTGCCAAAGGCGGTCGCGGGCGGTGATATAGCCTTGTGCGTAGTACAAGTCGTGGTCGTTTTCGGCAAAAATGTGGGGGATGCGGTTCTCGTCGTATTTTACGGTCACCTTTCCCTGTAGCCCGGTTAATTTTAGTTCCTCAGTTGCGTCTATATTTTTGCTTTCGGCGTTTTGCCAAAAACCTGTAGCCGGGTTAAGGAACTTACCCATAGGCGGTATATCGCCAAATTTTGTTTGCAGTGCCCAAATAAGTGCTGCGGTAATTGCTATGGAAAAGATTGCCTTAAATATATTCATTGAGGTGGGAATGGGTAAGCAAGATAGGTAAATGCGGGCGATTTAAAAAGTCAGCGTGTCTGCATATTTTGGCTTCCTCTTTTTATAATGCCGCTTAGCCTTCTTAGGCTTCGCTGCTTTGTTTTGCGCGCGATGCGTTTTGGCATCCTTGCGGAAATTCCAGGGCGGCGTTGGGTTCCCGTCCTGCCATAAGCCGAGGCGGTTTTGGCGGGCTTTTAGCTCCAATTCTGCCAGTTGCATGCTTTTAGAGTAGGCGCGGTATTGCCAGGCGTAACCATTTTTCACAAGGTCGTAATTTACGTTGGTACCGTCGGTCAGTTCTACCTGCCCTACCGTGCGCCCATACCTGTCTTGCGTGGTGCCTATAAGCTTTACCTGTTTACCAAAGCACAGGTTTGAGGTGTATTGCTTTGCCGCCTGCCCAAAAGCCTGGCTTTTCTCGGGGCAATCTACTTCTGCAAGGCGCACAGTGGTAGTTTTATTATCGGGCGAAAGCAGCACCATGGTATCGCCGTCTTTTACGCCGACAACTTTATAGGTGTAATCTGTATTAGTACTTTTTTCTTCGTTATTACAAGCAGAAAATAGAGCAAAGAGGAAAAGACAAAAGAATAAATACTTTTTGAGCATAGGGCTAAACATCGTAAAAATTATGCATGGTTTTTTATTTTAACCACAGAGGACGCAGAGAAAAACGCAGAGTTTCGCAGAACCTTTATCGGCCAGAGAATTTGAATGGCTCTGTGAAACTCTGCGCTCACAATCCTGCAAATCTCTGTGCACTCTGCGGTTAAATCACCAATAAGCATTAGTGAAATTCGCGTCATTCGAAATTCATGTTCATTTATTTGCCATGCAAACTCATCGCAATGCCATCAGGGTCTATCACGGTAGCAAAGCGGCCCCAGGGCATTTTTTGGGCGGGCTGAACCACTATGCCGCGGGCGGTCATCTCTTCAATGTCTTTATCCAGGTCCTCGCATTTGATCACCAACCCACGGATGCTGCCGGGTTGCATTTGCGGGAACCAGTTCACCAGTGTAATAGTAGTTTCGGACCCGGGAATACCCAGTTGGATCCAGTTGGCTCCGCCTTCGTAAGGTGCTTCTACTATCAGGATGAAACCCATTTTTAAATAAAACTCCTTGGCTGCCTGCTGGTTAGTTACGGGGATAGAGATGATCTCGATGCCTTTCATAGTGATATCAATTTGTGCTTA
>CBFGNE010000056.1:0-10694 GCA_965649995.1 uncultured Mucilaginibacter sp. | reverse complement strand
GCCTTATCTTTTCTGCAGTAGCCGCCAATTCTTCCTGGCTCGGGGATAACTTTGGCCGCGAAAAATTCATATCGTCTACCCGGTTCATCGGTATTAAATGGATGTGCGCATGAGGAACTTCCAGCCCGATAACTGCCACGCCCACCTTTTTGCATGGGATAGCTTTTTTTACGCCGATGGCAACAATTTTGGTGAATATCTGTAGCTCGTTGTAGGTGAAATCATCCAAATCGAAAATGTAATCCACCTCTTTTTTAGGGATAACCAGCACATGCCCCTCGGCCAATGGGCTGATATCTAAAAACGCCAAAAAATCGTCGGTTTCGGCAACTTTATGAGCGGGTATTTCGCCTGCTATTATTTTTGAAAAGATGGTCATGGGTAGATGAATTAGTGAATTATTGAATGAGTGGTTTGCTGATGGGGTTATTTTAAATCAATAATTCACTCATTCAATAATTAATTATCGGCTTACTTCAAGTATTTCAAATTCTATTTTACCGGCAGGTACGGTTATCTCAATAGTTTCGCCCACTTTTTTGCCTAAAAGCCCTTTAGCTATCGGAGATGTTACCGAAATTTTACCGGCTTTCATATCCGCTTCGCTTTCCGATACCAGTTGGTAGCTCATGGTAGCGCCGTTTTTTACGTTTTTTATCTTTACGATAGAGAGGGCTAAAACTTTGGATACATCCAGTTTCGATTCATCAAGCAAACGGGCATTGGCCAGCGTTTCCTGCATTTGCGCTATTTTGGCTTCGTGGAGGCCCTGCGCCTCTTTAGCAGCATCGTACTCGGCGTTTTCAGACAGGTCGCCCTTATCGCGTGCCTCGGCAATTTGTTTTGATATATCAGACCTTCCGGTAGTTTTTAACCTCTGTAATTCTTCTTTTAATTTTTCTAAACCTTCTTTGGTGTAGTAAGAAACCTCTGCCATTGTACTTAATTATTAAATTTATTTACGTTGAGCGCCAAAAAAAACCGCCCTACTATTTCTAACAAAATAGAAGAGCGTGATGGCCTTAAAAACAAACAAGACTACGTCGGCCGGGCCTGCATAGTCTTGTTTAGTGTAAAACGAAGATAAGGTAATTAAGTTTTAATATCCAAATTTTTGTTTTGGGATTCCACTGATTGGTGATTGATTCCACCGATTTTTATTTTGGGATCTCACAGATGGGGGAAGGATTCCACCGATTATATTTTGCTATTCCACCGATTCGGCAACCACTCACCACGCCCTATTCACTGATTAACCGCAATGCCACCAGCTTCTCCGCCATTACTTCGCTTATTTTTCGGTAGCTGTCGAATGTCCAGCCGGCTACGTGCGGGCTTAGGATAACTTTGCCGGAATGGCGTAATTCGTCAAACCAGGGCTGTTCGCCCAATGCAGGGAACTTTTCCGCTTCCAGCACATCCAGCCCGGCACCGATTATTTTATTTTGTTTAATGGCGTTTAAAACGGCACTGGTTTTTACCACTTTGCCCCGAGATGTATTGATTAGGAATATCGGCTTTTTGAAATGGAACAGAAACTCATCATCTACCAGTCCATTGGTTTCGCGGGTTAGAGGTATGTGCAGGCTTAGCACATCGCTATGCTTTACAATTTCTTCCATGCTTACCTCGCGGGCGTATTTATCGCTGAAGCCTGTTTTATATTTGTCGTAGGCCAGCACCCCAACCTGGAAGCCTGATAGTTTACGCGCAAAACTTTGCCCCATGTGCCCGTAACCTATAATGCCAATGGTTTTGCCCTTTAGCTCGTGCCCGCGGTTTGCCTCGCGTTGCCAGCTCCCGGTGCGTATTTGTGCGTCGGCAATGTTGATGTTATTCATCAGCGATAGCAGCAGCCCTATAGCATGCTCGCCTACTGCATCGGAGTTTCCTTCGGGTGCATTAATGAGCTTAATATTGCGTTTAATAGCATATTCTTCATCAATATTATCCATACCCGCGCCGGCGCGGCAAATAAAACGCAGGTTTGGCGCAGCATCTATCACCGCATTATCTACCCGGAATTTGGAGCGGATAACCAGGCCATCGTACAGGTTTAATATGTTGACCGCTTCTTCGGTTTTTATGGCGGGTTGGTAATCGCAAACGTAACCGGCACTTTCAACGCGTTGCATAAAAATGGGATGGATATCGTCTACGATCAGGATGTTATTTTTCAAGGGTTTGGAATTTGGAGACGGCAAATTTAAGAAATTGCTTATGATTAGTTAACATTTGCTACAGATGTGGTTGTGCGATGACGATTGGCCCGGCTATCTTGATGGCCAAACCTTCCATCCCGTAAAACTGGCACGTAAATAGCAATATCATAAAGCAGGGTTTTTATCCCAGCCAACCCAACATGAAACTACCATTTAAAAGAACACGTACAGATATAAAACAATACACCGAAAAGCTGGCACACGATGGCTTTAAACAGATATTCGACCACATCGACCAGTTGAACATCAAACGGGGCGTTGATAAAATGGGACTGGATAAATTCATTAATCAGTGCGCTTACCTCGCCGCCGGCTCGGGTGCAATCTCCGGCAGCGGTGGTGTATTTACAATGATAGTGGGCATGCCTGTGGATTTTGTAAACCTCATTACCCAGCAATTCCGGGTAACTATGGCCGTTATGTACTACAGCCGGGGTAGTTACAAAATCAGCTTCGAAGAATTTATGGGCCTGGTGGCAACATCGTTTAAAATAGAGGCCGGCGTAGCCATGACCAAAACCGTGATGGAAACCATTGCGGAAAAACTATTGTTAGCCTTTGGGGTGCGCACTGCCGAACGGTTGATACCTGTTGTGGGTGCCGTTATAGGTGGCACAGCAAACTACCTGTTTGTAAAACGCATGGCCGAATCAGTTAAGAAATCGCAGGGGATAAGCGGGCCGGTGGAAATAAAAGTTTATTGAGCTGCAAATGGCTGTGGAACTGAAATGCGATCACCCGTATGGTTCGTCGTGGCTTTTGATATTTTTTCAGGTCTGCAAAGGAAAAGAAAATAGCCCTGTTTGGCTCCAGCGCCTGCGTTACGTGCGGAAGTACCTTTTCGGTTTTAAACATTACCCCTTTCTTAGTAAACAAATAGCTTTTCATCAAAGTGGCGACTGTGATCTTATTTACCGATTCTATCAACTCCTCGTACACTCCCGCCTTTTTATCTTCTGCTTTATCTTGCCTTATGCGAGCCAACATGATAGACTTTAGCGCGATAAGATCAAGTTTTGCCCGGCAATGGTTAGCCCATCCCGTAAAATAAAAGGTTTGCCAGTTTCAATATCCAGTGTCGTCCATTCTTCGTGAGAACTGGGATATGCGCCCATTCCCTCATAAAATAACTTGATCGATATTGCACTGCTGTTCAAAAAAGCAACCTCATAACTAAAACCGGTTGTTCCGCAACCGCATTGGCCATAATTTTCAACAATATAGGCAAGCTTATCTCCCGCAAACAAAGCGGTATCCGAAAGCGCCATTTGCAAGGCAGGGTAATTGGCAGATACTACCGGGAGCAATAAGCTGTCTTTTTGATCGCCATATTTAAGCTGAACTTTTTTGGTGCCGATGATTATCTTGTTTTTCTGGGCAAAACCGCTTAGGCAAGTAAGGCATACGAAGCAAATGATCAGCAGCCTTTTCATTTATTCGCCGTTATCTCATTCGTCAACCGCACAAAATCTTCCACGCTTAGGCGCTCGGCACGAAGGTCCAGCGTTTTATCTTCCGTCATTTTTTCTTTGTTGATGAGGGACGACAATGCGTTGCGCAAGGTTTTGCGCCGCTGGTTAAAGCCCGCTTTTACCACTTGCCAAAACAGTTTTTCATCGCAACCAAGGGTTCCGGTTTCGTTACGGGTTAGGCGGATAACGGCGGATAATACCTTTGGTGGCGGATTAAATACACCAGCTTTCACGGTGAACAAATACTCCACTTTGTAATAGGCCTGCAGAAAAACACTTAGGATGCCGTACTCTTTACTGCCAGGTTTGCTGGCGCAACGTTCGGCAACTTCTTTTTGAAACATGCCTACTACTTCAACCACACGCTCCCGGTTATCCAATATTTTAAAGAGTATCTGGCTGGAAATGTTGTAAGGGAAATTCCCTATTACTGCTATTTTCTCTTCAAATGTAGCAGCGAAATCCAGTTCCAAAAAATCTGCGTTAATTAAATGCGTACCTAAAGCCGGGTATTTTTTTTGGAGGAAGGTGTACGATTCGGTATCAATATCTATCAAAAAAACCTCGTATTCGGGCTTTTGCAGCAGGAAGTCCGACAGGATGCCCATGCCCGGGCCAACTTCCAACACCTGCCTGTATTTATCGGCAGGGCGCAGGCTCTCCACAATTTTTTGAGCTATATTTTTATCAGTAAGAAAGTGCTGCCCTAAATGTTTTTTTGCTCTTACCAATGTCATTATCAAAGTATATTTAAGCAAATTAAGGCATATTTGCGCTTTATTAAGGAATTATAAACTTAAAATCTTTTTATTTGCATATTAAGCAGACCGCCTAAAGCGCAAAGCTTAAAGCAATTACTAACCGACAATAGCTTTTCTGCCTTGTAATTAGTTTCCCCGAGTAATCGGTGAAATCATCACAGATCGGTGGAATCGCAAAATATAATCGGTGCAATCATAAAATCATGAGCGACAAACCTAAAATAGGCATAAGTATTGGCGATGTAAACGGTATTGGGTTAGAGATAATCATCAAAACCCTGGCCGATACAAAAATATACGATTACTGCACCCCCATTGTTTACGGGCATACAAAGGTGGCATCGTTCCACCGCCGCGCTACGCATATCAACGAGCTAAATTTTAATGTTATAGGCGATACATCGCAAGCAATTGTAAAGCGCGCCAACATGATCAACTGCTGGGAAGAAGATGTACGTATAGAACCGGGCACGGTAACTGCCGATGGCGGCAAATATGCCTACCTATCCCTGCAACGCGCTACCGACGACCTGTTGAGCGGAATGATAGACGGATTGGTTACTGCACCTATCAATAAAGACAATATACAGAACGAAGAGTTTAGCTTCCCGGGGCATACCGAGTATTTGCAGTCGCGCGATAATGCCGATGAATCCTTAATGTTTTTAGTGAGCGAAACCCTGCGCGTTGGCGTGGTTACAGGGCATATCCCAGTATCAAAAATTGCGGAGAGCATTACTACCGAAAAAATAATTGCCAAGCTAAAGCTGATGCACAGCAGCCTGCGCGACGACTTTTGGATACGGAAGCCCAAAATTGCTGTGCTTGGGCTTAACCCGCATGCCAGCGATAACGGGCTAATAGGCTCCGAAGAAAACGACGTAATTATCCCAGCCATTGAAGAGGCCCGGGCGCATGATGTTTTGGCCTTTGGGCCATACTCTGCCGATGGCTTTTTTGCAAATGGGACTTACCTGCAATTTGATGCCGTTTTGGCCATGTACCACGACCAGGGCCTTATCCCTTTCAAAACAATTGCATTCGAATCCGGGGTAAATTACACCGCAGGGCTAAGCTTTGTACGTACCTCGCCAGACCATGGCACCGCCTATGACATTGCCGGTAAAAACATGGCCTCGGAGGTGTCTTTCCGGGAGGCCTTGTTTACCGCCATACACATTATTAAGCACCGCCGCGAGACTGCCGAACTAAACGAAAACCCCTTATTATTCTCTAAACTGAGTCGGGATAGGGACTAAAACCCCTTTTATTGATAATGTTTTAACCAAATTGCCGTTTAGTTAAAACATTTATCTCTAAAATTCATTTGCCTGTTTAATGAGTAATTTAATTAATCGCATTAGATCAATTGATGCGTTTCGTGCGGTTACTATGTTCCTGATGATCTTTGTGAATGATCTCGACGGCGTACCCAATACGCCCGAATGGCTTAAACACACTGCAGTAAATGCCGATGGATTAGGATTAGCCGATACGATATTCCCTGCCTTTTTGTTTATAGTGGGCTTGGCCATCCCGTATGCTTTTGAGCACCGTTCTAAAAAGGAGGATGCCAAAATACCTATGCGCATTATCATGCGCTCCTTTGCATTGGTGTTTATCGGTTTCTTCCATGCCAATATGGAAACGTATGACGAGGCGCATGCTATTTTGCCGCGCCCTGTGTGGGATAGCCTGGCAACGTTCAGCTTCTTTTTTATTTTTATTGATTACAGCAAAACCACATCGCTTCTTAAACGCTACGTGTGCCAGGGTTTTGGCATTGCGCTGCTGATAGTTGTATGTATAATTTATAAAAGCTCTGACCCGGGGCACCCCTGGCTGCATTTAACCTGGTGGGGCATTTTGGGGCTTATTGGCTGGGCATACCTGGTTTGTGCTTTTATTTACCATTACTCCAACGGGGCGCTATGGGTACAGGCCACGGCCTGGCTTTTCTTTATGTTTTTTAATATCGACTACCATTTTGGGCTGCTGAATTTTTTGGCGCCGATACAAAAATACGTATGGATATCGGGCAACGGCGCCATGCAGGCCTTTACTATGGCGGGGATATTTGTTTCGGTATTGTACATCCGCCTCACCCAAAACGGCGAGCTGAAAATGCTATGGGTGGCCATGTTTTTAATAGCCATTATATTGTTTAACATGGGCTTTATTGTGCGCTATTTTAGCGGGGGCATCTCCAAAGCGCGCGATACGCCATCCTGGGTGCTCATTTGCACCGGCATAAGCCTTATTGTTTACGCCATATTTGTTTTTGTGGTAGATACCTGCAAAAAGTACCATTGGTTTAAGGTGATTGAGCCGGCCGGCACCAATACTTTTACCTGTTACCTGCTGCCGTATTTATTTTACCCCATGTACCAAATGAGTAACTTTAACTATCCCCAGTATTTCGACCAGGGCACCGGCGGTCTTATTCGCTCGCTATTGTTTGCATTGGCAATTGTTTGGTTGGCCGGGTTGCTGCAAAAGATAAATATCAGGCTGAAGATATAACTGGTGAGCGGATAGCGGTAAGTAGTTGCGCTGCTGAGCCATGAACCATCCGCTGTGAACCATGACCTACTATATTTTCTGTATCCAGGGGCAGCAGTGGTAAAAAGCCTTCCTCAGGGTATCTTTTGGTAGGCCGGTTTCGGGGAGTTGGCTGGGGTAAGTTTTTTCAAAAACCTTCAGCATGCAATCGCAAAGCTCTGCTTTTTGCTGTTTTGTGCCCGCCGCGCCGGGCAAGTTTAGCTTAAGCCGTGTGGTTATGGTGTCTTTTACACTTTGTTTGTATTCGGGACTCCAGCCACTGCAAGATGCAAGCATTAATATTACAAAAAAAAGGAGTAGGGTTTTTTTCATCACTCAAAATTTGAAGCTAAAATAAGTAAAAAATCATTGCAAATATTCATCCTTAATCAGCCTGGCAGCACTTGTTCTTGCTCCTTAATTCTCGCCATCTTGCCGCTCTTAATAGGATTGTTTATAACCTCATTTCTATTTAAAAAAAACAGTTTCCAGTTTTAGTAATTTTACCTACATTTGCGGGCTAATTGTTGCTCATTGAAATTGCTACGGACATATTCAATCCCTTTTACCGGCTTAAAGCTGGGTAAGCACCTTTTTGAATATCAAATAGGGGAGGAGTTTTTTAACGAGTTTGAATATTCGCTGGTTAAAAAAGCCAGTTTGATTTGTAAAGTTGAGTTGGACAAGCAGGAAACTATGCTTATCCTCAACTTCGATATCACTGGTGCCGTTACGGCCACTTGTGATAAATGCTTGTCAGAATATCAACAACCCATTGATATACAGGAGCAGCAGATTGCCCGTTTTAGCGAAGAGGAAATGGGCGAAGACGACGAAATTATTACCCTCGGTAAAAATGATCATGAGATCAATATTGCTGGGCTGATATATGAATATGTAAACGTTGCCATGCCGTTTGTTGCTTTATGCAGCAACCAGGGCGACGGGAAGCAGTGCGACGAGGAAATGCTTGATAGCTTAAACAAGCTATCGGTAAATGACGAACAAGCAGAGAAAATAGACCCAAGATGGGACGCTCTGAAAAAATTAAAGTAAATTAAACAACAGGATCATGCCACATCCAAAAAGAAAAATTTCGAAATCGAGAAGAGATAAACGCCGTACGCACGATAAAGCGTTAGCGCCAACCTTAACTACCTGCCAAACTACCGGCGCTGTACATTTGCCGCACCGTGCTTACACTGTTGATGGTAACGTTTACTTCAACGGTAAAATCCTAATAGAGAAAGCAGTAGCTGTATAAGTTAATTTTCTGAAATGAAGATTGGCTTAGATATAATGGGCGGTGATTACGCCCCCAAGGCGGCCGTTTTAGGAGCGATAGAAGCGTGTAAAACGCTCTCTGCCGGCCAAAAAATAGTGCTTATTGGCGATAGGGATATCGCAGTTACTATTCTTCAGGAAAATAATTTTAGCCCCGATAACTTCGAGTTTGTGCACACAACCGAAGTTATTACCATGGGCGAACACCCTACCAAGGCCATTGTACAAAAGCCCGACTCCAGCATTGCTGTGGGCTTTAAAATGCTTAAAGAAAATAGCATACAAGCTTTTTCATCGGCAGGCAATACCGGGGCAATGTTGGTAGGGGCCATGTTCAGCGTAAAAACTATACCGGGTGTTATACGCCCGGCAATGACAACCATTGTACCCAAACTGAAAGGCGGTTTGGGTATTATTTTGGATGTAGGCGCCAATGCCGATTGCAAGCCCGATGTGCTTGTGCAGTTTGGCGTATTGGGCAGCCTGCTTGCCGAATCGGTTTATAACATTCCAAATCCCCGCATCGCCCTGATGAACATCGGTGAGGAGGAAGAAAAAGGCAATTTACTTTGCCAGGCCACTTACCCTTTAATGCGCGATACCAAGTTGTTTAACTTTGTGGGTAACATAGAAGGGCGCGACCTGTTCGAAGACAACAACGATGTAGTAGTTTGCGACGGTTTTACAGGTAATGTGATACTGAAGCTTGCCGAATCGTTTTATGTGATTACCTTAAAGAAAAGATTGAAAGACGAGTTTTTCGACCGCTTTAATTATGAGCAATACGGAGGCAGCCCTATTTTGGGGGTTAATGCGCCGGTTGTAGTGGGCCATGGTATCTCCAGCCCCGAAGCGATAAAGAACATGGTGCTTTTATCAAAAAACATGATCGAGACCAACCTTATCGATAAAATTAAACAGGCTTTTCAGTAAAAAAATATGAGTAAGATCCATGCCGCTATTACCGCAGTAAATGGTTACGTGCCCGATTATGTCCTCACTAACCACGAGTTGGAAACGATGGTGGATACCAACGACGAGTGGATAATGAGCCGTACCGGTATCAAAGAACGTAGGATATTGAAAGGCGAAGGAATGGGCACATCTGAAATGGCTGTACCTGCTGTAGAGGGCCTGCTGAAAAAACGCGGCATTAGCGCAGAGGAAATAGACCTGATTATTTTTTGCACCGTCACGCCAGATCTTACCTTCCCCGCAACTGCAAACATACTGGCTCATAAAATAGGCGCGAAGAACGCATGGGGGTATGACCTTCAGGCTGCTTGTTCGGGCTTTTTGTTTGGGCTGGCTACCGGTGCGCAGTTTATAGAGAGTGGAAAGCATACCAAGGTGTTAGTTGTGGGCGGTGATAAAATGTCATCAATTATCAATTACGAAGACCGCGCTACCTGTATCATTTTTGGTGATGGCTGCGGTTGTGCCTTACTTGAGCCGAACAGCGAAGGTTTTGGCATCTTGGATTCTATTTTGAAGACAGACGGTTCGGGAGCGCAGCTCCTTTATCAAAAGGCCGGCGGGTCTGTGCGGCCGGCGTCGCACGAAACTGTTGCTGCTAAAGAACATTACGCTTATCAGGAGGGGCAGGCGGTATTTAAATTTGCCGTTACCAATATGGCCGATGTTGCTGCCGAAGTAATGGAGCGCAACAACCTCACTGCTGATGATATTGCATGGCTGGTACCGCACCAGGCAAACAAACGCATTATTGATGCTACCGCAAACCGCACCGGCGTAAGCGCCGATAAGGTGATCATTAATATAGAACGTTACGGCAATACCACCAATGGCACCATTCCATTGTGCCTTTGGGAGTGGGAAAGCAAATTTAAAAAAGGCGACAACCTGATATTAGCTGCCTTTGGCGGTGGGTTTACCTGGGGTTCTATTTATTTAAAATGGGCCTATAATTCTTGATGTGCAAATTCTAAATGTGCAGATATGCATATTTTAAATTTAAAACATCTTAAAATTGTGCTTGTTAAATAATATATTCATTAAAAATCATTTGCACATTTGCATATCCGCACATTTGCATATTTTATATATACTTTTATCCAAAACCAATTAGCTCCAACATGGATATTAAACAAATTCAGGACCTTATACGCTTTGTTTCCAAATCGGGTGTAAACGAAGTTTCTATCGAACAAAAGGACTTCAAGATCACGATCAAAACTAACGAAACGGCACCCGCAGTTTACCATGCTACCTTGCCTGCGGCACCGCTGGCAGCAGCAGCGGCACCAGCCCCGGTTGCCGTAGCGCCAACACCAGAACCGGTTGCAGCTATTGCCGATACAAGCAACTACATTACCATAAAATCGCCGATGATTGGTACGTTCTACCGCTCGGCCTCCCCGGAGAAACCGTTATTTGTAAACGTAGGCGACGAG
>CBFGNE010000055.1:0-10803 GCA_965649995.1 uncultured Mucilaginibacter sp. | reverse complement strand
TTCAGATCAATGGTGTAGGTCTCGGGGTTTACCATGGCGTAAAACTCGCCCGCAAAATCCTTCTCCTCCATCGTTGCCGAATTGTAGGCGCGGATCCACATCTTTTTTACTTCGCCTTTGTCGTCTGCCATTACCGTTCTTTTTTATCCTGTATGATCTTCATCACCTGATCCACACATTCGTCCAACAGATCTGATCTTTCATGCTGCTGGCTTTGTGGTGTAGACGCCGGTACAGCCGTTGATGGACCGGGTTGGTTCACCGAAACAGAAATGTTCAATTCTGTGATCTGTATAGGCATCTTATTTTATTCGATGGTGAAAAAACTATAACTTAATTCAAGTGTCTCGACCACGATCGAATTCTCGGTCGCGTTAAGATCGCTTACGGTCCATTTGCGTGGCCAGGCATTATTTACCTTCCAGGTCTTCAATGGCTGATGTTCGGGATTGAGCAAGGTGATAATGATCTGCGCAGGCGTGAATTCCCTGTCGAACAAAGCTTTCTTGACCCAGTTGATCACTGCCGAATCGGTAAGCATGCCCCGTTTCAGCGAGAGGTCTGAGAACTTTGTTCGTGTAGGTAATTTATGTTCATGACGGTTCTCCCCACCTTCTTTGATGGATTCTGTATCATACTCAACAGTTAAACCGCCTACCGATTGAAAGCGTACGTCATTGTCATTCCCTATTCCCTGAAATTCCACTTTAAAATGGAATCCCAGCGGTGGGTAATATCCACCGGCAGCGGGCGCGTTATTATCAGCCATAACAAATTGGTTTTACCGGGATTTAGGTCACGATGCTCAAACCTTCGTGCGCGATCTCTATCGACTCGATAGCTACCTCATTGCCGTCAGCTTTAAGATCGCTTGCCTGAACTTTTATCGGGAACGCGTTAACAGCGCGCCAGGTAAGTACCGGTTCATGTTGTTCGTTAAGCAATTTAATAACGATATCCCTGCGCTCCACCGTATTCAGGTTGATAGTGTTGATCCAGGTGTAATAATCTGTATCGCCCGCGAACGTGCCGCGTTTTAAAGTAATGTTGCTGAATTTGTGTAGGCCGGGCATTTTTATTTTTGAATATTGCTTGCTGCTGCCTTCGCGGTACTCAATCGCTTCTACCTGCATATCAAGTCCCGTAACTTCGGTAAAACCTATTTTACTGCCACCCCATTCAACGATGAAGTGAAACTTTGGTAATGGATAATTTGCCATGTTGTGTTTTGTTTTTTAGATCAAAAAATGATTACTGTTTCTTTACTCCTACTGATCAACTCTCGGCCATTTTATGTGAGAATTGCAGTATTATAAACTCAGCAGGCCGCACGGCAGCCATACCAATCTCAACGATCATTCTTCCTTCTAAAATATCTATCGGGTTCATGGTCTTATTTAAACCAACGGCCACATAAAATGCCTGTTCTGGCTTAGCCCCCTGCAGTGCGCCCTGGCGCCAGATATTGTATAGAAAGTTCTCTATCATCGCTTGCACCTTAACCCAGGTGTTGGCGTCGTTTGGCTCAAAAACAAACTGTTCTGTAGCTTTTTTAACTGATTCTTCTACCATGATGAACAACCTGCGCACCGGTACGTAACGCCATTCGTTATCATTACCGGCCAAAGTGCGGGCCCCGTACACCAGTGTGCCTTTCCCAAAAAATGCACGGATGGCATTAACCGATTTACCGGCAGTAACATCCACATTCAAAGCATCCAGTTCGGTTTTGGTGAAGGTAACAGTAGGCTCGATAACGTTGCTCAGGCTTACATTGGCAGGAGCTTTCCAAACACCACGGGTACGATCAGTCGACGCGTAGATACCTGCAATGGCCCCGCTTGGCGGTACGTTAGAAACGTAGGTGCTAACGCCCTTTAAAATTGATTTATAAACCGGGAAAGCAAGTTCAAGCGCCGAATCAGCATTGGTCGCGGCAGCACTTGCAGCACCCACAGCTAATGAAAGATATGATCTTGTCAAACTATCAAAAACAGGGTTAAGCGCGTTCACGGCCAGGTCCGTATTCTCAGGATCTGTAGCCGCGGTCAATATCCCCGATGCTACAACCCCGGCCACAAAACCGGCGCCCCATGTCGCGTCAGTAAAATTGGCAGCTGTGGCTTGTGTGGTATAACCTGCTCCCCATTTTGCTTTAGCCCCTTTATCCAAAGCGACGATGCTTTGCGCTATGGGTTTAAAAGTTGTCAAAATAGGGCTTTGTACCGAGGCTAATAATGCGGCGTTGGTGATAATATCAGCATTACCCACTTCCAGGAAGTCATCCAGCTTAATAACGATACTCATAACATAAGCCATTATCGCCTGGAAATTACTTACCGTTTTAGCGGCATTATAAGCAGCCACCAAAACAGCGTAACGATCTCGCAAATTAGCAGATGGCGATGCCAGCAAATTTGTTTTTGCAATAATATTTGCTTTATCCGCGTAAACTTTACCTAACTCGGTAATTTGGGTTTGTAAGGCCACGTCCGGGGTTAAGCCAGGTAAAGTTACGGCTGCACCGTTCCTTTTTATATGTGTGGCGATATCTGCATAAGTGACTTTTTTGGGCAGATTGGTTTTAAGCCATGGCGTATACGCCGCGCCGTAGCTTAAAAATTGCACGCCTATTTTTGAACGGAAAGTAACGCCCTTGGGGTCATTTTCCTTCAGATCCAATATGGCCATGCGGTCCTTACGGCTATCATCGGCACAATGGGCAAGCGCGTGCGTTTGTACGTTAGCCAACAGATCATCGGTCAATACAACAGCATCCGGGAACAACAATAGTGTTGGCTCGTCTACCTTTAACAGCGCGTCTGTGCCCAGGCTCAACTGAACATCATCTACCGCTGCCCCATACTTTCCTACCGAAACTATATAACAATCGCCACCGCCATTTGCATAAAACAAGCGTAAACTGTCATACATATAGTATGCGCTGCTTATTACAGCCGACTTGAAATTGTTAACATCGTCGATATTCACTTCACTTACCGTAAGCGAAGGACCGCTGCCATAATAAAGAACGAACTCCACCATCGAGCCTATCCTCTTTGGTTTTTTAAGAAGATCATCCGGAGCAATGTCCGCGGCAATTTCAGTGTAGCCTACAAAGGCAGGAATGGCGGTTTCTACCGGAGCGACCGATGGCGGGAGCTTCGGGATCTCTTCTATAAAAACGCCTGGAGTGTTGTAAAAGGATGCCATGTTCTTATTTTTTTGGGTTTAATAATTGATGAAACTTGCTGTTGTGTATATCTCGTTTTTCTTGTCTAAAAGTCTATCTGGCTGCGGGTTAGGTAAATTTGATGTTATAGTAAGGTTGCCGCTTTTTGCAACCAATGTTTTACGCGGTATCTCTGAAAAAGGCACGGGCTTTTTTGAGATGAATTGCTTTGCACCATTAGGCTGGAACACCACATCGCCACTGGTATCTTCTATCTTATCAATAACTGTTGTACGGGTGTTGTAATTCCACAATACCCGGCGTGCGCCAAATGTTATGGTGAACCTGGTATGTTTAGGTTTTTGATCAGCGTCCAGGATAGCTTGCGGGTCTGCAGCAGGTAAATTAAATATGTCCACAAAAAATGGTATCGCGCTGTACTTTGCGTTAGTGACCAGGTACAGGAATCTGGTATCATTGTTTACTTTAACACGGTATTTGCCTGACACAAACTGGCGCATATCAACCTGCACCATATCATATAGTTCATCGAACGACACTTTGGAAGACGAAACCTCTTTGTCATACTTTAAAGTATCCTTGTTAAAACCATATACGCTTACCAAATGCTCTTTTAATTTAACAGATGTATTGAAATTATATATGCCGCAGGCCGTTTCAAGTTGGTGATCCACACCCTGATAGGTAACTTTGGTATCTGCCGCCGTAACAAACTGGTTATCGCCTTGTAATACCCATACTTCTTTTGAAGGAACCGTATTATTGGGTTGGACACTTGTGCCACCACCGTTATTTTTGGCGATACACTCATATATGCTACCATTGGGAGCCTTAACAACATCGCTGGGAAAATAGGTGATAGCTCCGTCGTAATTTTTTATTGGTTGGCTTATAAAGTGTTTACCCGCTGCTTCATTCGCGTTCAGATTGTGAAAGTTAAAGACCGCTGGCGATGACGGGGATATGGCAATGTTAGTAAAGTTGAGGTAACCGGGCGACAAGGGCATTAGCAGGAACGAGAACCTGGTATACAGATCTACATTTTGGTAGAGGCTGCCATCAGTGTACGTTTTTGTGATGATCAAAAGCTCGTTGTCTATCTGCCGGGTAGTCAATTCAAATTGCCTCAAAAGCTTTTCCGTCTCAGGTGTCGGGATGAATTTAAGCTCATTCCAACGCCCGGTACTGAAGTAGTTATGGGCTACTTCGACCGAAAAAAGTATTTGAAATTTCGTTCTCAATTTATTTTGATTGTGTTAGTTACTATCTCTTCAATAAATCTACCATCGGTTACAGCCGCGTTCTCATCTTCAACCGTTATCTGCCTGATCTTATACATGGCTGATGGAAGATATTTGCCTCCCAAAGTGCTCCATATATGATTGATCTGTTCAAAATTAAGCGTGAACAGGTCGGCATTCAACTGTATTATCTTGGGATCTAATCCCGGGTAACCGGTCGGGGTAAAACTATTTTGGGATTGAAAAAATTGGATGACAAAGGTCATCATCTTCAAATTGTCAGCGTAGGTGCTGTAGTTAGCTGCAATTAAAATATAGAGGTTAACCAGTATAGGAGGATTCTTATAAATGATACCGGTGCTGGTTTTTGTGTAGTTCTCCCTGATCTTTGAAACTTTATCTTCTTCGATATTGATGAGTGATAGGATGATCCTATTGTTTAGCGGATTACTTGCAGAATCGCCATCTACCGCTTTCGCGATATTACCGAGCACCAAACGTGGGTCGGTAGTTGAACCGAGTTTAAGGTTCAAAAATTTGTTTAACTCAGTAGATAAAAACGCAAGGCTTTCACTGATCATAACACTTTACAATAAGAAGATTATAGATACTCGGTGTTAATAACGGAGGGGGGGCGTTAGGTTTTTAATTATAAAGTAAATCTAAAAAAACTATTTTGATATCTGCAAATATTTTTTCAATTCGTAGCAAATTAGCTGCTCGAAAATATTTGCACCTACTATCTACAGATAAAGTGGGTAATCAAACGCTTATTTCGGGGATAAAAAATATTTGTCTTTAGAAATCCATCACCATGTTACTCGCTGGATTACAGAACGATAGGTTCATGTCGCACTATCCTAACCATTGCCCGATAACGACAGAAATCTCAAAGATGAAAAAAATGCTTTTGCACACCACATAATGAAATACCGATGCGACGAGTACACATGAGATCATCATTATCAATTAAAAAATGAAATGATAAAACTTTTTACTCTGCTACAAGGGCAAGCTATTTTGCGTTTAACGAAGTTTTTTGCTTTTTGATCAAAAGCCAGGAAAAGAACGTACCGGATAAAGCCATGGCCGCCCCTACCATTGATGGCGGTTATAACCTAACCCGGCGGCTATAGGCAAGCCGCCAAAAAAAGCGCCCAAAGCGTTGCCGATATTAAATGCTACCTGTGTAGCGGCCGCGCCAAGCATCTCGGCTTCGACGGCGGTCCTGATCTTTAATGTCTGTATAGGCGTTGCTAACGCGATGGAAAGCACGCCGGTAACGAAAGTTAATGTAAGCGAGATCAATTGGATTCCCGAGAAAAAATAGATCAAAACCAAAGTGGCAGCCATGGCAAAAAGCAACAAAATGCAGGCGCGTACAGGCTCCATCATATCAGCCTGCTTGCCGCCTGTAACTTTACCTACCACCATACCCAACCCGGCCAGCACCATGATGTAAGAGACCGTATTTGCCGAAAAACGCGATAGGCTAATTTTCCACTAAAATTGAGGTGTCCAGATGGAGGACCGGTAAACCGCCCCGATTTTAATAGCAATCCCCCTAAACGGAGAGCCTCGACTCGCCGGTGCTCCGAGTACAAAACGATAAACGCTTGTATCATTTTCTTATTCAAAGGCTATTTCCAATATAGCTTCCTTGTTTAACAAGTCCTTTAATATACTACATATACTTTATTTACCGGCAAAATAACATAGGTGTTATTTGTATAAACAAACATAACCCTATTATGAAGAAGGCACTAACCTTAGCCATGCTGCTATCGTGCTCCGTTTGGTTTGGCGCACATGCACAATTTGGCAAGCTAAAATCGCTTGTTAAAAAAGACAAAACAGAAGACAACAAAACTGCCGGCAACGGCGAGAATGCGGCAGAAACTTCTGATGCCGACGTTGCCGCCAACCCAAAGGCATGGACAGCCGATTTCGACAAAAGCATCGATTGGTTTAAGCTTAACCCTACCGGCAAATTAATTGTAGGCGCAAGCGACGCTGTTTACGCTATTGACCCTGCAACCGGTAAAACCGCCTGGAAACTTGCCGATTTTAAGGATATCAGTAAGGATAATTTCAACGCCATCCCCAATTCGCCCTACGTTGCCATTATGCTGGGCGGGATAACATCTTATTACCACGTAATAATTGATGCTACCGACGGACGCATCATTACCGACACCAAGGCAATGGGCATGAAATACGTAGGCAAACGGTATGTAGTACCGTCCATGGGCGGTATCCTGTTCAGTGGTTTTATTGATAATGTTCAGTCATTGGTAATGGTTGATGCCGCCAGCGGCAAAAAATTATGGACGCTGCAAAATGTATTCGAAAGCAGTAAAGAAGCATTAGTTTCCCGTCCGCTGGCTGTTGACGCAGAAAACATTATGCTTGCCACCAACATGCGGGTGTACAAAATAAATACTGTAACAGGTACCCTTGCGTGGAAAGCGAATATGGAAACCACAATAGATAAGGGCACCCTTGCCACCGAAACAGAAGAAGAATCTCAGGATAAGGAAAGCACTAAAGTGGATGAGCCAAAAGGCGGCCTGGGCAGTAAATTCGGTTTAGGTGGCTTAGGCAAATCGAACGGTGCCGGTAACGGGCTGGCAAAATCCATGGACATGACCTACGGCAAATTCCTGATATTAGATAAACAGCCCGGCGTGGTGTTTTATTACGGCCCAACATCGATGGCAGCTTTTGAGATATCGACAGGTAAACCGGCATGGGGCCTGGTAAAATTTTCAGATCCATTATTCAGCCTCATTGAAGACGAGCGCGGCTTCCTGATAACCACCAACGATAAAAATTCGGAGATGTTTTTGCTGGATTATAAAACCGGCCAGCAAAAATGGGCGCCCGTAAAGCTTTCCGGAAAAGCCACCGCCATTAAATTGAATGGCGATAAACTTGCCGTAGCATCGGCAAAAGGATCGGGCAGCAGTTCGGTAAATATTGTAGACATTAACACAGGCAAAGCCTTGGCGCCATCGGCACTTAAAGTATCGGGCGCGGTGCAGGATATAAAGATGACCGATAAAGGCCTGATCTATCGCACAAGCCAAGAGACAAACATACAGGATATCAATTCGGGCAAAGATTTATGGGCCTCATCCCTAAGCTATAAAGAAGGTACAGCACTGGCTATTGATAAGGATGGCAAAACTTACATCTGGGCCAATAATAAACTCCACGTGCTCGATCATAAAGAGGCTAAGTATAAAGAAATTGGCTCGGGCACAAAATTTGGCGGCGACGAAGTTGCCAATAATATTGAATTGCGGGAGAAGGGTATCCTGGTAAGCTCCGACCAAAACGTAGCTTTGTTTGATTGGGATGGCAACAAAATATACCATGTGTATCAAAAAGCCCCTGGCATTAGCACTTTTGGTAAAATCATGAGCGTTGCGGTGATGAGCGCATCACTGGCACAGTCGGCGCAGTCGGGCTTCAAGGCTGGCTATGCAGGCACCAGCACCTCATACGGGCAAAGCCAAATGGCCAATGCCGACCGCTGGGGCAAACTTGGCTCGGCGGCAGCAAACGACATGAGCCGCCGCTTTAAGGCCAGCCAGGGCGCCGGCGGTTACCAGGTAATGCTTACCCGCGTAACATCCGGCAACGACAGTGGCGTTGGTTTAGTAAGGGTAAATAAAGACACCGGTAAAATTGAGGCAAAGATTGTGTTAGATGATAAAAAGCCCGATTACATTGCCGACGAAACCGATAACCTAATATTTTACAAGGCCGATAAAAAACAAATTGTAGGCTACCATTTGTAACCAGTATAAACCAGAATTATACGGCTAATAGCACACAAACCGGTACATACTTGTACTGGTTTGTGTGTTTTAACGGAGCCAACACGAATTAACTCAGTTTCAAATAAAACGCCCCTGCTATTAGCTCGGGTTTGCTTGCTTCGTTTCACCTTTCATAATTAGCAGAGGGCTGTCCTATATTATTTCCGCAGCTCCTGCAAACGTGATTTAATTTCAGTTGATGCGGGATTCAATTCGCTGGCCTTTTTGTACGAAGCGATAGCGTTTTGCTTCTCTCCTTTCACTACATAAGCTGCGCCCAAAGCCTCAAATGCTTTTGAAGAAGACGGGTAATTAGTTGTATTCATTTCCAGTAGTTTAACGCCGTTATTTAGGGTTGCCGGATTTTTCACTAACCATTGTGCCCAGTCGTTTATATACGCTTCGTCTGGCAAAATGGGATACCCAAACCTCTGCGATAATCCTTTAAAATGCCTCATAATGATCTCCGGATCGACCTTTTCATCACTTATCTGAGGAAGCGCCCATTGGCGATAGATAAAGCGGAGCCCGTCATAGTATGATTTAATAGGAACAGTCATATGGCTCTCCATCGGATAGGCCATATATTTGAAATCTAATCCTTTGATGTTTCGTTTTTTTAACAAAGAATCAAATTTTAAAACATTGGTTTGAAACGGTGATCCGGGTGAAGAAGAATCTTCATTGCCGTTGCTAAAAAAAATTGTCTTCGATAAAGTTGCCCCTGCTTTCAATTTTTTATCCGCCAGCTTCAGAAGGAATTTCTGATCCCACCAGAAGGATGGGCTCACGGCAATGTATGCGTCGAACATATCCGGGTAATTAATAAAGCAATTGATGGTTGTGAGTGCTCCGAATGAGTGCCCCGCAAAAATTCGGTAAGGTTGAGTTTTGTAATTTGAATTGACATAGGGGATAAGCTCTTTCTGAATAAATTGCAAAAAAAGCTCATTGCCTCCGCTGTTCTTATACGGGGATTTAGCAGTGGTATCCAAGTTTCCGGAATAATCAACATTGCTATGAGACGGGGTAAGGTCTCTGTTGCGGTCCGTATTTGTTATCCCTACAACAATCATTGGCGGAATAACATACACATCTTGCCGACTGAGGTATTTAGAATATTCTACCATTTGGGCAAAATGATTGTCGGCATCCAGCACATAGACTACCGGGTATGCTTTCTCCGGATTAACAGAATCCTGTGGTGCGTAGATCAGTATCTTTCGGTCTTCTTTAAGAATGCCGGAATACATCTTTACAACTTTTCCCAGATGAGGCCTAATTGGTTCTACCTTCTGAGCACTTGTTTTAAATGAAAAAAATAGCGGTATAATAAAAAACAGGAATGTAAAATTCTTTAGGAAACCGGGTTTCATATGATTTGGAATTTGAATTAATATCAAATATGAAACTTTTCCTGGTCACTTAATTGAAAAATAGAGAAACCTTTCTATGTACTTCGTAGGGGAGCAAATAAAAATCCTTTTATTGTAATTATAAGGATAGGCTTTTTCATTAAGTTTGAGATCATATCGCCGGTTACATCATGACAAACAGTATCATCGCAATTAAGGGGAATCATCTTGATAAACAAGTTGAAATTTTCGAAGTGTTCAAATATGTTGATGTTAAACAAGATGAACAATTTGATAATTTGGATGATATGTACGCTTATCTGTTTGATAACTATTTAAGTTTTTCAGACCAAGATGTTGCCCTTCGGGGTATTTGGGTTGCTAATGATTGGACAATAATTTGCGACCCGGAAATGGTTGACGTTTTGGACATGGCAGCTTTACTCAAACTTTCGGATAAATTTAACTCAGATGTGATGAGTTTTCTAATTCAAACAACTTCAGGTTCGTTTGGGTTTGCCAAATGTGGTTTATCCGGGCAACGCAACTTTCTTTCAATTGACGGCAGCGTAACCAACAACAGCGGATTGCCATTGCCGGAAGAATCGGGACTGAATATAAATGAGCAAATATTTGCTGACGACGTTATTGGCATAGCACAAAAGCTCGGGATAGATTTTGAGAAAACGTCGCTACAGTCCTGTTTGGCAAAAAAACTGAGTTACAACGACGAATTGAAAAGGGAATTGGCATCATTCAAATCAACCCAGAAGGAGGTTTCGGGCAAAAAAACAAGTGCTTGGTGGAAATTTTGGTAGCGTGTTTAAGTCACCCTTGCCAAAGTTGGGGGCCTCGCCGTATCAAGCGTCCTCCTTGATCCAAAGCAGATGTCGGCGGCAGGATTATTTCTTATTGCTCTTACCAGGGATTTGTTTGTTGCGATTGAATGCTATCACGCTGAGCACTATAGCTGTCAGCCCCAGCACAGTACCTGCCGCGCCGCCTATTACCCCATTGCCGCTTCCGGGGCCGCCTTTAGCAAGGGCTAAATTCAGCGCGCCGCTAAGCACTGCAAGGAGGCCAGCCACCAAAGCTACTACTGATCTAATTTTCAATTTGGCGCTGGTGTACCCGCCCGATCGGCGGAGAGCCAGCCCACCTATTACCACGCCCATTAGTGCCAGCAG
>CBFGNE010000054.1:0-10878 GCA_965649995.1 uncultured Mucilaginibacter sp. | reverse complement strand
CAAAGGAAAATTATCGTGTTGATTTTAAAACTCGCGATAGCAGAACATTTTTTGATAATTAGATAATAAATGTACAAATGATACTACTTGCACTTATTCTTATCCTTTCCGTTGCCATGTTCCTGGCTATGCTAATTGCCTCGGCGGTGAAAAAGATGCTGATCCGATCGCAAAACAAACACACCAACGGGATAAGCATCTTTACTTTTGTGTTTAGCTTTATTGTTATTTTTTGTGCGGCTTGTTTGTTGATTGCTTATTGCATGGGCTTGAATGGTAAGGGAAGTAGCCGCTTTTAAATTTTGAGGTGGCTTTTTCTATAGCGATGGGTTTGAAACCTGAACCGTTCGAACCGTTAAGAAACGTCATTCTGAACTTGTTTCAGAACCCCATCATAAAAGTGACCACTATCCGGAGCCGCTTTGCATGCCGGCTAACCTGCCGAGTGGGGTACCGAAACAAGTTCGGCATGACGCAATTTTTTATTGTTTCGAACACCCTTCGTTTCAAACCCATCGCTATAAGGATATTGTTCAGCTGCCGCGAATTTCCGACTCCTGACGGGCATTGGGTAAGCTTTCAGCTGACGCAAGCCCGAAGCTTGCCTTATGCCCACCACGAGATACGCTACGCTAATCTCGCGGTAATGGGAGGAACAAGACTTTTAAATAACGTAGATTTAGATACACAAACCCGACAAACTAACTTAACGTCATAGTGAAAAATAATTTGAACTTCTATAGACCGATTAATAATTTATCATTGTTAAATCGAGCCAAAGAAATCTATTCGAGCTTAAAATTAATTAGCGATTGTATAGTTGTCAGAGGTTGGTATTACTTAGATAGTTCTCCATTTGATATAAACGACTCGAATAATATTATCGCTAAAATTTTAAAGGATTTTAGTGATAATATTCAACGGTTCACTATCGCAAAAACAGTTGACTATAATGCGATACCTTTCGCCTCAAGCATTTACGCTGTTTTTTGTTCCGATAGATTTGATGACGGACCTATCATTCGAATAATTATTTCAAATAAAGAGTTGGAATTTGTTATTGTGAAATACAAGGAACTTTTAGCGAGTGATGAGCAGGTAGAAAAGTTAATCCAATATTTAGAATCCATTCAAGGATTTATTTTAGATAGAGACTTTTAATACTCCCGCTGCCGCGAGTTTCCAACTCGTAGGGTCAGCTTTCAACTGACGCAAACTGCAAGCTTGCCTTATTCCCACCACGAGATACGCTGCGCTGATCTCGCGGTAGCAGGGGGGCGAATACAACCTAAAGCCCCGCTTTATTGTATTTTACACCCCGGAGCGGGTGCCCTGTTTATAGAAATTTATTTTACAGGTATTAGGCTTCATAGGTGCCCCCTATAGCCACCGGGCTTGAATGCTATCTGCGTGGATTAAATAATACGCCCGGCACAAAGTAACTTGAAAATCATTAACTTAGTTCTGCCTTAAACTTAACTCATGACGGACTTTTTAGCCACGGCTATCGGAAGGTTTTTTTATCGGAACCAAGATGCAATCTTGATGGCAGTTTTCGTTTTTATTGTGGCCATCTCTGCCGTTGCGGCTTATTTTGCATCGAAGGGTTTGCTGCATAGCCTCAAAAGATCCGGCAATAAACACGCAACGTTTTGGAGCGTGCTAACCTTTATACTCAGCTTTTTTGCCACGCTCCTTATTATCTTAATGCTTATTGCTATGAATGTTGATTTTGGGAGATAGTTTAAACGTAATTTATACACCAACATATTTATGGGTATTCTTGCTATATGGATTTTCTTGTTTCCGCCTCTTGCCGGCACCGCCGCCTTTTTTGTGTCGAAAGCTACCCGCATACGTTTGGAAGCAGCAAGTAACAGTAATGCTAAACTTATTGGCGCTATTGCCTTTATAATCAGCTTTATACTCATATTTGCTGCAATTTCATTCCTGTTGTTCGCCAATGTTCAATTCCGGAGGTAAGGCCTGTTACCCCTCCTTATCAGCCACTCGGCAAACAACATATTTGGTACAAAGCCCATCCATGCGCCTATCAATATTAAACTAAATTACTTACCTTTCTAAATATCAAACACCTTATCCTTAAATCATGAAAGCCGATTTATTGTTTACAGCAAATTACAGTGTTACTATCAGCTTAATAGGCCTTGTTATCTACGCTGTAGCTGGCCTGGTGGAACGAAGGCTCAGAAAGTCGGGTAATAAACACCCGGTATTATGGGGCGCGCTTACATTTTTTGTAGGCTGTTTCCTTACGATGTTTGCTGTTATAACAATCATTCTTATGAATATCAAATTTAACAGATAATACGCTACAGGTACGCTAACATCAATTTACCATGAACCATATATTTTTGTCTGCCTCCCCAACTTTTTTATTCCTGAATATTGGTACGCCCGAATTATTGATAGTATTGGCCATCCTTTCCATTCCGGCTTACTTTGCATCCAGGGCCGTTTGGCGGGCGTTCCAACGTTCCGGCAGAAGCTACGCCATGTTTTGGAGTATATTAACTTTCATACTTTGCTTTTTTGCCACTTTGTTTGTAATAGGGGCCATTATCGCCGCCAGTTTTGGTTTTGGCAGGTAGCGTATGTTTGTGCTTGTTCTTCCTTATCAGCCACTCGGCAAACAGTAAATTCGGTACAAAACCCATCCAGGCATCTATCATGTACAAGGGCAGCGGGTCGATATTTACAAAGCCGGAGATAATGATCTTCCAAAGCCTTAAGGTTACTGCCGACAGCGTGAGTGCGTAGCTTCTTATCATGTACTCCTTGTGGCTTTTCACGTTTCCGGCTTTTATTTCAACAACGGCTTTATAGGTGAACCAAAACCAAAGGCAGTCTAAAATCACGAACGCGATTTTGGTAGGCAGCAAACCGTTTGCATAAATAGCCATGATCATGGCAGCCGGGAAGTTTATTAGCAAAATATCATAAGCATAAATGCGCCCCATTAGCCGGTGGATGCGTTTATGATTGCGCAGGATATCGCTGTTGAATTGTGTAAAGCCAGCCAGCAATGCAAATATTACGGAAAATACATGCGTGTAAAAAGCAATTTTCCAGGGGAGTATGTGCAGGTACTCCTGTTTAAACTGTAAAAAGCCAATATTATCCTTCATTGGATAATACTGTACAATACCCCTCAGCATTAAAAAAGTAGCCACACAAAGCAGCATATAAACTACCGTTGTTTTGAGGATGTATTTTACAGCTTCCAGAGGGTGGGTTTGGTTTAATTAAAAGGTAGCCTAAAATAATCTAATTTGAAGAAAATCATTTAGTCAGCTTTCATTTAATGGTTTGGGATAACCGAACGCCGGGGCAAAGCCTCCACGCTTGTCGCCCAACGTCATTGCGAGGTACGAAGCAATCTCTACGTAGGACAAGCCGCTTTGCATAACCGATCTGCTTATCGGGAGATTGCTTCGTACCTCGCAATGACGTGGTGATTTTGCGGCGTTAGAATACATTTTCTTTCTTGATTCTTGTCTCTTGACTCTTGACTCTTGATTTTTGTCTCTTGATTCTTGTCTCTTGACTCTTGATTCTTGTCTCTTAATTCTCGCTTCTACTCGCTCCTCAAACTCTTCACGGGGTTGGCCGATGCTGCTTTTATGGTTTGGATGCTGATGAGTATGGCAGTCACGATGGTGAGTGCCAGCACCGCTATGATGAAAGGCACAGGGGTAAGGCTGATCTTGTAAGCATAGCTATCCAGCCAATGTTGCATCAGGTAATAAGCCAGCGGACAAGCAACCACACCAGCGATAACTACCGTACCCAAAAAATCCTTCAAAAACAGCATCATTACATGGCTTACCGGCGAACCCAGCACCTTGCGGATGCCAATTTCTTTGGTGCGTTTTTGTACGCTGAGCGAAATAAGCCCCAACACCCCCAGCAGCACAATAATGATGGCCAGCCCCGTAGCAAGGTAAGCCGCTTGTTTAAGCTGCAATTCGGTTTTATACATTTTGGCGAGGGCATCATCCATAAAGTTGTACTCGAATGGTGCGCCGGGCATCACCTCCGCCCATTTCTTTTGCACGGCCTCCAGGCTGTTTTGGATATTGCCGGGGCGGAGTTTGATAGAAAAGAAACGGTAAAACGGCGTTTGGTTTACATTGTAAAAAGTAACCGGCTGCATTTTGGATTGCATAGAACCAAACTGGAAATCGGCAACCACGCCGCAGATGGATAGCGGGTCGCGGCTGCCCAGCGCACGGAATTGTTGGCCGATGGCCTCCTTCGCGTTAGCAAAACCAAGCAATTTGGACTGCATTTCGTTTATCACCACTTTGCCCGAATCTGCCTGCATATACTGGGGCATAAAAAACTGGCCTGCCTTTAATTTTAACCCGTAGGTGGCAGCATATTGGTTATCTGCCACCATTATTTGCGACGAAAACCCGGACGCAGAATCGGCATCCATCCTGGTTGCCCTAAAGCTGCCGCCATTGTTCCCGTCAGGGATCTCCCATGATAATGTTGCCGAACTCACCTGCGGCAACTGCGCCAAACGGTAACGGATGCCTTCCATTTTTTGCACACCGGGTTTGCTCCAGTCGCGCGGCAGTTGAGCGTAAACCACGTAATCCTTATCATAACCAAGGCTTTTGCTAAAGAACAGGGTAATTTGTTTGGAGACTACGATAGCACTTATAAGCACCAGAGCTGCCGTAGCAAACTGGAAAGCGATAAGCCCTTTGCGGAAGATGACGTTATCCTTCACCTGGTTTAGTTTCCCTTTTAAGGAATCTACTGATTTGAGGGACGATAACACCAGCGCCGGGTAAAGCCCCGCTATCAACCCGATCACCAAAGCCAAGGCAAAGGGCAACAGATAAAAGTAAAGCGGGAAAGAAAACAGCCCGTTGATATCTGCGGCCAGCATCTCCGTAAAATAGGGGCGGGCGAGAGCATAAATACCCAATGCAAATAGTGTTGCAATAAAAACCATCAGTACCGATTCGGTGAGGAACTGCCAGATGAGTTGCTTCCTCAATCCCCCCAAAACCTTGCGGATACCCATCTCTTTCATCCGTTGCGAGGAGCGGCTGATACAGATGTTGACAAAGTTGATAACCGCCATCAGCAGGATAAATAGTGCAATAAACGACAGCGTATAAAGCATTTTCTTAACAAGCCCGTTGCTTGCTTCTAAATAATAAGATTTTAGCGGCACCAGGTAGGGCGTAAGGTTATCTGCTATTTGTGGCGGCGCATTCTTTTTAATAAGGCTGCGCATAGGGCCATCAAGCGCTTCGGGTTTTACGCCGGGGCGCAGTTCTACCAAACCTACAATTGCGGTGTTGTTCCAGCTATCCAGGCTTCGGCCCATAAATTTTGCGGCCGCACCGGGCAAAAAGAAGGTACTGTTGCTTTGCTCGATAACGTTGGTCACCGAGTTTTTGCTCAGCTTATCCAGCACACCCTGTACCACAAAATCGTGCTTTTCGCCTTTAAAGTTTTCGATGTTGAGGGTTTCGCCTACTACATCGGTTTTGCCGAAATATTTGATGGCCCTGTCATCGGTTATCACTACCGAAAATGGGTCGTTAAGCGCGGTTTTGGCATTGCCATGCAGCAGTTTAAAGCCATAGGTGGTCAGGAAGGTACTGTCGCCCACCTGCAGGCTTTCCCTAAAATGCTTGTCGCCTTTTGATACATTCGAGCTTACACCATCCCAATGGTAATAATTGGCAACCAAGGTGGGGTACTCATCCTTTAAAGCCTTTGGCATAGGCGCCAATGCGGTAAGCACATAGCCCATGTTGGGGTCTTTCCATTTGCTTTGGATGATGTATTGGTTATCGGCGTTCTTTAAATCGGAGTTGATGCTGGCCTCGTGCCAAACATAGGCTGATACCAGCAAGGCAAAGGCAATGCCAACCGACAGCCCGAATATATTAATGAGCGAGAAAAGCTTATGCTTAATAATGTTGCGCCAGGCGATGATAAAGTAGTTGTGCAGCATAGGTGTGGGTTTTGTACACCTAATGTAGGCACGTAAAGGGCGATAAATGAAAAGATTAACAGTATTTAACAAATAGGCGCCAGCTATTTTAAAAATTGCTTACGGTATTTTAAGGGGCTTACCTTCATGCTGCTTTTAAAATTTTTATGAAACTGCGATACATCACCATAGCCGCTCTCGAAGGCTACAATAGCAATTGATTTATCTGTTTGAATAAGCTGTTGTATGGCGTAGTTCAATCTAAAATCGAGGACAGTTTCCATAAAGGTTTTGCGGGTAACCTTTTTAAAGTACTTGCAAAAGGCGTTGGTTGTCATGTTTGCAATGCCTGCCGCCTGCTGCAGCGAAACATTTCCCTTAAAATTCTCTACAATGTAGGCCCATACGGCATAAAACCGTTCCTGTTGTGCAGCCGTAATAAATGCGGTGCTTGTTTGGCTGTCTAACAATTCGTAATGGTTACTTATCGCCAGTGTTTGTAATATCTGCAAAAAACCTATCAATTTGTCGAAACTGCTGTCTTTTGCTATCATGTTTTCGAGCATTTTACTTACCAGTGTAGCGGTACTTCCTTTGAAACAAATGCCGCTGCTGCTGCGGTTTAATAGTTTTTGGATGGGGTGCATTTCGCTTTTCTCAAAAAACGAATCGCCTAAGAAGCCTTTATCAAATTGCAGTACAATTGCGCCGGGTTGCGTTTCCTCTTCGGGCTGTTCTATGAGCTTCCAGCAATGCGGTAAATTGGGGCCGAGCAATACCAGGTCGCCTTTGCTAAAATACCCCATGTGGTTACCTACGTAGCGCTTTCCTGTTCCGTGTGTAATGTAAGTAAGTTCCAGTTCCGGGTGGTAATGATAGGGCGCATCGTACGCCGCTTTCCCAAATTGCCTTAATAAAAAGGATTGTTTTTGCCCGTGTAAAATAGCTTCATAATAGGCTTTTTCCATGCATATATTAGTAATCGGCGTTCCGATTGGTGCATTTATAGATAATATAATCCATAAATATACCAATTGATGCATTTTTTTTCTGCTTTGTATTTGTTTGATTTGTTTTACCAATTAACAAAATGAAAGCTATAACAAACAAACTGCCCGCTTTAGATACGTTTAAAGAGTTAAGTGAAGAACAGATCAGCCAATTTACTGGGCAAGGCCATGCGTTGATTAAGGGTATTTTAACTGCCGAAGAGGTGGCAGCCTACCAGCCGGTTATTGCAAATGCGGTGAATAAGCTGAATACAGAGACGCGCGAACTGAAAGACCGTGATACTTATGGTAAAGCATTTTTGCAAATTATGAACTTATGGCGCGTTGATGAAGAAGCAAAACAATTTGTAATGGCCAGGCGCTTTGCTAAAATAGCTGCCGACTTGCTTGGGGTAAAAAATGTGCGGATCTTTCACGATCAGGCTTTATTTAAGGAGCCAGGCGGCGGACCTACACCATGGCACCAGGACCAATACTACTGGCCCGTAGATACTCATGATACCGTTACGATGTGGATGCCAATGGTTGATATTGACATTGAAATGGGAATGCTGACGTTTGCTTCGGGCTCACATGCAAAAGGCTCGGTATTTGATTTTGAAATTTCGGACGAATCTGACAGTGTTTTTGACAAGTATGTAGATGAACATGGTTACCGCACGGTGACACCCGATATAATGAAGGCGGGTGATGCTACCTTTCACAAGGGGTTTACTATTCACAAAGCACCGGGCAATTATTCTGGCAAGATGCGGGAAGTGATGACCATTATATATGTAGCCGACGGAGCCCGCGTGACCGAACCTAAAAATCAATGGCAGCAAAACGATCTTGAAAAATGGCTTATGGGTAAACCGGTTGGGTCGCTTATCGATTCGGAACTTAACCCAAAGGTGTTATAAGCGGGCAGCTTTATCCCCGATTATTCCATCGGCCCGTCTTTTGCAGCCGGGCCACACAACCTCGCCACAAACATGGTATCCGCTTTGTGCTCATAGCCTTTGAGTACCTGCATTTCTTCCAGCTTTAGGCCCAATTGTTTCACCATAAAATCTACTGCATCCTCGTTCTCGGCTTTGAAGGCAGAGCAGGTGATGTAGATAATTGGTTTGCCGGGTTTAAGGTGCTTTACTACGTTGGTGATGATACTTTGCTGCAGGCGTTTAAAAAAGTCGGTTTTATGGATATCAAACTGGCTGATCATCTCCGGGGTGCGGCCCCAGGTGCCGCTGCCACTGCATGGTGCATCCAGGATAATGCCATCGAACTCGTACTGGTATAAAAGCTGTTCGTTATTTTCGGTAAGGTCCATCAGCTTCTTTTGGTACTTGCGTAAACCGGCAAGCTGGAAGCGTTCATCTAAATTCGACAGGATGGATTCGCGGATATCTGATACCACCAGCTTTATATCGGGCTGCAGGCTATGCAACAAAAGCGATTTACCGCCCGACGCTGCGCAGGCATCCCACCAGCTATCCCATTTTTGCGGTTTAAAGTAATTGGCTGTTTGCTGCGAGGAGTGATCCTGCACCTCGTACCAATGCTGCTTTTGAAAAATAGTTTCCAGCCGGGTACCGTTTGGCAACGAGAGGCAGCCATTCCCTTCGTCCTTAAAAATAACACCCGCTTTGGTTAGTTCGGCCTTTACGGGCGCGTCCATGCCTTTGGCCATGCGGATATAAAGGTCGGGCTGCACAAAGAAAGATTTTAAGTAAGCCTCTTTATCAATGCCCTCAGATAGTTGCGACGTCCATGGAAAAACTTCCTCCAGCTTAAAATCGGGGTAGGCAGTTTTTACAATGGCTATTTTTTCATCGAGGCCAAAACCTACGCAGACGGCCCACTCGGGTTTAAAATGCTGTAAAAACGAGTTGGTTTGGGTGTTGCACAAAAACTCGGCAACCATCAGCCGGTCTTCGGTAGGGGTGTTGTAAAGCGCTTTGCCTAAGCGGAAGTAGTTGTATATCAACCGGCCTGCAACCTTACGGTCGGTAGAGCCCATTTGTTTGTTTTGCCTGTAAAAGCCGGGGAGGAACTTGCCTAAAGGGGTGTCTGCCGGGTAATCGCCCAATATGCGCTGAAAGGTTTTAAGCTGGTTTATGGCCTTCATTGCACGGGTTTAAGTTCAAAATTTTCGTAACGGAGGATATCCACATGCGTATTTATCCAACCCTGCCCGGGTTTCTTTTCAAAATGGAAGCTGTTGTGGATACCGGTAAAATCGTTTTGCTCTACACGGCGGTAGCTGTCATCATCGCGGGCAAGCATTTGCGCAAAATAAAGCCCCTCATCAAAGCCTTTTATAGCAAAATCTGTCGGGTCGGTGCGGTATGCTTTGCGGTAAAGGCGGATGAATGTATTGGCCTCCGGCGATTTGTAATCCACCTTATCGGTACTGGTAATATGTGTTTTTAACCGCTGCAACCGGGCCGCCTTTAAAAAGGCAAACTTTTCCCAGTTGGGGTGCCCAAACAGGGTTACAGGGAATTTCCGCGCTAAGGTATCAAGCGACTTTAGGGTCACCATTAAAAATGCCTGTTGCGTAGATGGCACTAAAAATACGTTCTCCACCTTATTATTCAGTTGTGCAACCAGCGGCGTAAGGTTGCCGCGCACTACGGTAAAGGGCACCACCTGTATTTTGCGTTTGCTAAGGCTATCAATAGTGCGTTTAAAAGGTCCGTTATAAAGCTTCTCATCGCTAAAACCGGAGTTGAGTATAAATACTTTCTTCGGGCGGAGTTTGTTAACAATATAAGTTGCCGCGCCTTTGGCGTGGTACTCCAGCGGGGGCGTCATGGTAACCAGGTTTTGGTTATTGAACAGCGTAGGAGAGGCCGGCGATAGGGGCGATACAATTGGCTTGCGCGAATATTGAAACATGCTTGCAAACAGCCGGATATCTTCGGGGAAGATAGGGCCGACGATGAGGTCGCCGTTTTTTATCTGCGGGTTTAGCCCCAGGCTGTGTATGGCGGCATCGTCCTTACTATCGTACACCTGCAGCTTAAAGTTTGCGCCCTGGCTGGCAACCGAATCAAGCGCCAGCTTAAAGCCCTGGTAGTACTCTACCGACATGTTCGCCTTCTTTAGGTCGGCAGAACTGTAGCTTTGCCCCGGTGCCAGTTTATCGAGGCTAAGGGGCAAAATAAGCGATACCACCGAAGCTTTCGCCTCCACCACTTTTGGTTTTTCGGCAGGTTTTTCGGGTTTTACAACCGGTTTTTCTGCTACGGGTTTTGTAGCAACGGGTACAGTCCGCACTTTAGGCGAGCATGCGCCCGCCACCAATGCAAAAACTAAAATAAACCACTTATTCCCACTCAATGGTGGCCGGTGGTTTCGAACTGATGTCATATACTACCCGGTTAATTCCTTTTACGTTGTTGATGATCTCGTTAGAGATCTTGGCCAGCAGGTTATACGGCAAATGGCACCAATCTGCCGTCATCCCGTCTAAGGATTCTACCGCGCGGAGGCAAATTACGTTCTCGTAAGTGCGCTCATCGCCCATAACACCTACCGATTGTACCGGTAAATAGATAGCGCCTGCCTGCCAAACCTTATCGTAAACACCGGCACTGCGCAAATTGTTGATATAAATCGCATCAGCCTGTTGTAAAATATCAACTTTCTCGGGCGTTATGTCGCCTAAGATCCTGATGGCCAGCCCCGGGCCCGGGAAAGGGTGGCGGCCAAGTATATTTGGGTCGATGCCTAAAGCAGCACCTACGCGGCGCACTTCATCCTTAAACAGTGTGTTTAATGGCTCAACAACCTTTAGTTTCATAAAATCGGGCAGGCCGCCAACGTTGTGGTGCGATTTGATGGTAGCCGATGGTCCCTTAACCGAAACCGATTCGATCACATCCGGGTAAATGG